>NZ_JAEHBX010000399.1:0-247 GCF_016483395.1 Bacillus cereus group sp. N21 | reverse complement strand
GTATTAGGAGATGAATATAGTTCCATTATCGAAAAAGGCTTCAAAGAAAGATGGGTAGATCTTGCAGATAATGTAGGCAAATCAACAGGAGCATTTTGTTCAAGTCCATATGGTTCTCATCCATATATTTTAATTACATGGCAAAATACGATGCGCGGATGCTTCACATTAGCACATGAATTTGGTCATGCTGGGCATTTTTATTTAGCAAATAAAAACCAGCGCATTATGAATGTACGTCCATCTA
>NZ_JAEHBX010000398.1:0-248 GCF_016483395.1 Bacillus cereus group sp. N21 | reverse complement strand
GAATAAGATACCATATATGCCCGATTTTTCGCCCATATATTTCATTAACGTTTCTTTCTTCACCCATTGATCAAGTAATCCTACAAATAGTAGGACAGGAGGAAGGAGAAACAGCATATCTAAAATGCTATTCCCTGTTAGTTGTAATGCCGCCTTGCCTAAAGATTGATTTATAAAAGTTAATATAAAGAGCCCCAGTAGTAAAACGAAAAAGAAGCGATATCTTTTTAGTTCGTTCATACCATCAC
>NZ_JAEHBX010000397.1:0-248 GCF_016483395.1 Bacillus cereus group sp. N21 | reverse complement strand
ATATTGGCCTGCAGCAAGACCTAATAAAATTAAGCCGAGTGGTAATAGTTCTTTAATCCCCATTACACTAAAAGCAATTGTTAAAATAAGGCCAATAACTAAGTTCACTTGTTTTTTCGCTTTATAAAATGGTAAAACGATTAACCCGCAAATTGCATATAACGTTAATGCCTCTCCTGGCTGAAACATGTAATGAATCAAACCGAAAATAAATAGTGCAACTACTCGGCGTAGAAATAGAACATATC
>NZ_JAEHBX010000396.1:0-248 GCF_016483395.1 Bacillus cereus group sp. N21 | reverse complement strand
GTATGTAAGTTACAACATGGTAGGCCGCAATTACCAGAAGGTATGCCACAATTATCAGTTTCACATTCGGGTGAGTGGGTTGTCGTTGCATTTACAAAATCTGCATCTGTCGGTGTTGATGTTGAACAAATGAATCCAAATGTAGATGTGATGAAAATGGCAGAGGGCGTATTAACAGATATTGAAATAGCACAAGTTATGAAATTACCTAATGAACAGCGATTAGAAGGATTTTTAACGTATTGGAC
>NZ_JAEHBX010000395.1:0-248 GCF_016483395.1 Bacillus cereus group sp. N21 | reverse complement strand
TTCCGCAGTAGCTCAGTGGTAGAGCTATCGGCTGTTAACCGATCGGTCGTAGGTTCGAGTCCTACCTGCGGAGCCATTATGCTTCCATAGCTCAGCTGGTAGAGCACTTCCATGGTAAGGAAGAGGTCACCGGTTCAAGCCCGGTTGGAAGCTTGGGAACAGTTTTAAATTTTTTTGGCCCGTTGGTCAAGTGGTTAAGACACCGCCCTTTCACGGCGGTAACACGGGTTCGAATCCCGTACGGGTCA
>NZ_JAEHBX010000394.1:0-249 GCF_016483395.1 Bacillus cereus group sp. N21 | reverse complement strand
TCTTATACAAGCGCAAGTATTCTTGAAAGTTGGGGAAGAAGGAAAAGCAGAAAAAATATGCTTACAATTAACGGAGAAAACACCGTTTGTAAGTAGAGGATTCCTTGCTTTAGGAGAAATATACCAAAGTCAAGAGAGATATGAAGAGGCAATTCAGTTATTAGAAGATGCTTCTATACATCATCCAAATGATACGGCAATTCTTCTCTCATTAGCATCTTCATATCATAGTGCCGGCCAAACGATAAA
>NZ_JAEHBX010000393.1:0-249 GCF_016483395.1 Bacillus cereus group sp. N21 | reverse complement strand
CACCAGGTCTTTTTCTATTGCTATCCATTTCCAATAACGCTCACATTTTACGTCAATCATTTGTACTTTGCGTTTCAGTTGTAATTTTTTTAGTTCGCGCTCGATCTCTTGTTGCGAGCAGTCATATATAAATGCTACTTCTTTTGAAGATATAAATTGCGTTGCTTCTAGTAACATTTCTAAAGGCGGTAATGGTTCTGGCTCGATTTCACATTTTACGAGCTCTTTTAATAATTGTACGTATACATC
>NZ_JAEHBX010000392.1:0-249 GCF_016483395.1 Bacillus cereus group sp. N21 | reverse complement strand
CCATACCACGATCCATTTTCCTCCTGTTCATTCATTAACCAGTTGATTGCACTTTGTTTTTGTTTCTCGGGCAATTCATTTTGCGTATATGTCCCGAAAAACTCTAACACTCTGCCTGTAATATCTGGTGTAGAAGGATCCGTAATCATATCGCTTGCGTTTTCGATTGGTAAATTCGCTAATAACTTGCTTGTCACGCCTTTTTCAAATGCTCCCCAACCACCATCATTATTTTGTAATCCTTTAATC
>NZ_JAEHBX010000391.1:0-249 GCF_016483395.1 Bacillus cereus group sp. N21 | reverse complement strand
ATTCATAGGAATAACCTGGATGACTATCAGCTAAAATAGGAGATGGTGTACTTAAACTTGCTAGTGTAAAACATGTGAGGATGCTAATTTTAAAGAAATTTATTATTTTTATTTTGTTCATTTTATCTCTCCTGACCTTTAAACAATAGATTAAGATGATTTTGTACTATATTTATTGTTTTCATTTTAAAGTAATGAAATTTTGTGTTTGAAAATAATTAAAAATAGGGGGAGTAACTTATTTGAGAC
>NZ_JAEHBX010000390.1:0-250 GCF_016483395.1 Bacillus cereus group sp. N21 | reverse complement strand
ACGCCCTACAGCCACGTAGATACTCACGCGCGCCATTCTAAACGCGTTAAAAGCTTGATCGTTTGCCGCCTGCTGCGCTGCGCCTAACTCATTGATGCTAGCTATCATGGCATCTACAGACCCTGTATAAGAGCCTGCAGACTGCATTTATGCAAAATATCCGTATTGCGCCTCTATTTTAGCCTCCATAGCTCCAGACCTACATGGGAGCAATGGAGTCAGATAAGCTTGCATTAGTTGCATCATTCCG
>NZ_JAEHBX010000039.1:0-45335 GCF_016483395.1 Bacillus cereus group sp. N21 | reverse complement strand
GAATGAGTGTAAAGATACACAAAAACCCCGAAGCATGGACTTTTTTTAAGTGTCCACGATTCGGGGTACAGTTCAATAGAGATAGAGCTGGGTTTTTATACACCCTAATATAATTTTGAAAACAACAAAAATTCTAATTTTTTTAACTATCAATTTCAATATCTTTAAATTATAATAAAAGGTAGAATTATATTCTAATTAACAGGAGGCACAAACATATGAAAGCCGCAGTAAAGCATAACGTTTCAGACTTTAAAGATTATCTACAATCCAATGAAATACATATGGAAGAAAACATAGATGAGAATGATGGCTCTGTATTTTTTTCAGTAAACTTAGAAACAGAGAGTGGTGCAAAAGTTCGTCTTATCGCTGCCTTTCATAACGAGCATCCTACTGTCGATATATATTGCTTCAATGTCGCTCAAGTTCCTGATTCAGCTAAGAAAAGCGAAATATTACATTTAATCAACGAACTAAATACAGCATATAGATTCGCAAAATTCACAATTAGTAACAGCGACTCCATTGATATTTCAACTTCCCTTGTATTTACAGAACCATACTTTAACCCTGCCCTTGTATTTGAGCATACTAGACTATTATATAAAGCTGCAAATGATGAATATGAAAGATTAATGAAACTTATTTGGGCTTAATAACTTGAATGCCACTGGTTCTCTAGTGGCGTTCTTACATTCTTTCTATACTAGCCTTCTTCTTCAAATATCTATCCGGTAATATCTGGTAATACACTTCCCAAAAATCATATTACAATGCGATATCCATCCAAATTTTAATAGATGTTGAAACAATCAATATCGCTAATATCCACTGCAATATTTTTTGATTTAACCTCTTCCCTACACTTGCTCCAAGCGGTGAAGCAATTAAACTTGCAATCGCGATCATTATAGACGGCAGTACTACCACTTGTCCTGTAGTTACTTTTCCAATTGTAATCCCGATAGATGAAATAAAAGTAATTGCTAATGAAGTTGCAATTGTCATATGTGTAGGGATTTTAAGAATGACAAGCATAATTGGCACAAGTAGAAATGCACCGCCTGCTCCAACAATACCAGAAGAAGTACCTACGATAAATGCTAAAACACTAGCTAATCCTTTATTATACGTCAATGCTTCTAAAGGAAGCTCGCTGCGATTTTTTTTCGGAATAAACATCATAATAGCTGCTATCGTAGCTAAAATAGCATATACAATATTAACTTGCCCTGCATCTAATACTCTTGAACCTAGACTCCCGACAAAACTTCCCACTAAAATACTCGTTCCCATATATAGCACCAATGTTTCATTTATATAACCGCTTTTCCGATAAACCCATACACCTGCAAATGTTGCGAAAAACACTTGAATAGCTGTAATACCACTTACTTCATGTGCCGTATAACCAGTAAACCCTAATAGCACAGGAATATATAAAATCATCGGATAATTAATAATAGCACCGCCAATACCAACCATTCCTGATATAAATGAACCAACAAAACCAATAAGAAAGATTACAATCATAAAACTGAAGCTCATCTTTATTTTTCTCCCTTCTAGAAAGAAGGCGTTCTTTAATGAATTACCTTTAAATAAATAGATTCACATTTCCATCAGAAGCATCTGCTAGATAAGCTGCCACACCAGCAAATTCAACATCTTCCATAATCTCTTCTTCTTTTAGTCCTAATAAATCAACTGTCATTTGACAAGTTACAAGCCTAACACCTTGCTCTTTTGCCATATCAATTAAATCTGGAAGCGGCATAGCATTGTGCTTTTTCATAACATGCTTAATCATTTGAGGGCCCATACCGGCAAAATTTATTTTAGATAAGCCCATCTTATTTGCACCGCGAGGCATCATCTTTCCAAACATTTTCTCTAAGAAGTTTTTCTTTACTTTTACATATTCATCTTTTCGAAGTGCATTTAACCCCCAAAACGTATGGAAAATAGTCACCTCTTGATCATACGCCGCTGCACCATTGGCAATAATATAAGCTGCCATCACCTTATCGTAATCTCCACTAAACAAAACAATCGTTGTTTTTTTCTTTTTCTCCATGTTAACTCCCTACCTCGATATACCTATACGGGTATTTTGCGAAATATACAAAATCCTTTATTTATAAAAGAACCCTGCGTCGTACTCCGTATTATTCTATTTTACCTTCCCAATCTAACATACCACCAGTCATATTTATAACCCCAAAACCATAGCTTTCTAAAAACTGAACAGCTCGTGAACTTCTCCCACCAGAGCGACACACCATAATATATTCTTTATTTTTATCTAATTCATGCATGCGAAATTCCAACAGGCCAAGTGGAATATGAATAGCTCCCGGAATTTTCCCTTCCATCACCTCTTCCACTTCACGAACATCAATAACGTGTAATACTTCATGATTCATCAATTTATTTTCTAATTCTTTTGCTGTCATTTCTTTCATTTTTCATTTCCTCCTTAATTCCAAGCATTCATACCACCTGAGACATTCGTAATATGTTGAAAGCCTAATTTTTTTAACATTTTTGTTGCTTGTTTACTTCTCATTCCACTTTGACAAATTACAATTACTTCTTTGTTTTTATCTAAATGACTCGCTTTTTGTGCTAACTCATTTAATGGGATATTCTGAAACCCTTGAATATGATTCCCTCTAAATTCACCAGGTGTACGAACATCAATAAATTGTTTATTTTTTTTATTCATCTCCGTCTTTAGTTCTTTCCCGTTTATATTTTTAACTCCCTTAACCGGTAAAAAACGAGAAATGATAAACCAAGCAACAAGTATAGTTAAAACAATATTGAATACTACATTTGCACTCATACACCATCTCCTCCAATCTTTCTCTATACAATTCGTATCCGTAGAGCAGGTCTTTTTGTTTTACGCCTTTTTAATCCAGAACTTCAGTACACCATTTTCTTCCGTATGCTGTAGTACTTCGTGTCCACCTGTTTTTGACCAAGCTGGAATATCCTTTATTGCACCTTTATCTGTTAAATGAACCTCTAGCACTTCTCCAGATTGTAAAGCTTCCATAGCTTTTTTTGTTCTTACGATTGGCATTGGGCATGCTAAGCCTTTCACATCTAATACTTGTTTTGCATTCATATTCTATACCTCCAACATATTTTTTTATTATTAATCGTGCACCGCACAGCGGTTTGGGCCAATTTCCATTTCGCGCTCTTCTTCTACACTTGGATTGATTTTCCCCATATTCGTCTGACGAATATCTTGATATGCATTCGGCTGGAGCGGTAAATTTTCTGTAACTGTTTTTCGAAACTCCAACTCATCTTCAATATTTAATCCTGCATTTCGTTTAAATAGATCTTTCAATTTTGCACGAACCCGCCCTTGCTCATCCAATTCGCTTGCTTTCGAATAATGCGCTGGTAAAACAATCAAATCTTGAGATAATGTTTTATAACGTTTATATAAAGTGTTACGCAAATCACTTACCCAGTCTTCCGCTTTGCCCGCAAGATCCGGACGACCAATAGAATCTACAAATAAAATGTCACCTGATAGAAGATAAACATCATCTACAATGAATGATGTACTTCCAATTGTATGACCTGGTGAATAGATCGTCTCAATAGCAATTTTTGTTTCTCCCACCTGAATGACAATTCCTTCAACAAGTGGCTCATAAGAAAAAACAACTTCTTCAGCATCTTTTGGCGGTAACCAATACGTACCTTTCACCTTCTGTGCTAACTTACGACCACCAGAAATATGATCGGCATGTAAATGTGTATCCATAACGTTTGTAATCATAGCACCTTGTTCTTTTGCAAACTCCTCATATGCTTCAATTGTCCGTATAGAATCAATGACTACAGCTTCCCCATTTGAAATAACCATATAGGACAAACATCCTTTTCCAAGACGGTTAAATTGATACACGCTGCCACCATCTTTTAAATCCCCTACTTTAATCGGCTTCACATATTCACTCCAAGCTTTCATACCACCAGCTAAATAATAAACATTTTTCAAACCAGCTTCTATAAGTTGCTCAGCAACAAACTTGGAAGATCCTTCTTTCGCACATACAACAAGAATATCTTTTTCCTTTGGCAACTCTTCCAAGATGCTTTCTACGCCTTCTAACAAATCAAAGTATGGTTTATTAATAGAAGAAACTTGTTTTCCTTCAATTTTCCAATCCATATAATCCACTTCATTACGAACATCTAAAATAAATAATTCTCTAAATAAAACTTTCTCAGCAATATCTTTCGCTTGTAATCCTATAGCACTCACTACCTTACCCCCTATGGTATAAATTTTGTTAAAAAAATTAAAAGTTAACTGCCCTACTCAAATTTTTTCTTATTCTTTTTCTATAGTAGCTTACCACTACATCACTCAATATACATATACCTGTACGGGTATGTTGAAATGCTTTTTAAAATCTGTCAACACATTCGTTTGACAGATTATCTGCTTTTCACAAGCAGTTGTACAGCCTCTTTAATTAAATCTTCATTTGATGTATCGCCTTTTTTAAATTGTTCTCGCAAACAGTTTTCCAAGTTCGTTCCTACAATTAATCCAATTGTGCGATCCATAGCAGAGCGAGATGCTGTTAATTGTGTAATAACCTCTTTACAATCTTTTTCTTCTTCAATCATTCGAAGTACACCGCGAATTTGTCCTTCAATTCGCTTCAACCTATTTTTAATATCTTGATTATATTCCAACGTGCTATCACCTCAATACTTTAATAGACATGCTTTATCTAAAAAAAATGTCTACTGCACCAGATTGTAGTAAAATTCTTATTTGAATTTACAACCTCATCATATACCCTTCAGGGTATTTTGTAAAGCCATATTTTTATATTTAAAATTAATTCCTACTATATTACCTTATATTATTAGCCACAGCCCCTAATATATTAATATACAATGCAGTTTGGTAAAGCAGTTGCATACAATTTAAAACCACCATCTACATTCTTCACCTTATATCCTTTTTCCATTAACATACGTGCAGCAACATAGCCTCTCATACCTAGCTGGCATGTAATATATATTTCTTCATTTACTGGAATTGCATCCAATCTTTCACGTAATTCATCTAATGGAATATTAACTGATCCCTTAATCATCCCTTGTTTCAATTCATTCGGTTCACGAACATCAATTAAATATCCACCTTTTTGGGCAATATAATTAATTTCATGCCACTGCACTGTATCTACAAGCCCTTCAATCATATTACTTGCAACATACCCCACCATGTTTACTGGGTCTTTTGCAGAAGAATACGGCGGTGCGTATGCTAATTCTAAATCTGGTAAATCCATTACCTTTAGCTTAGCTTTCATTGCCGTCGCAATTACATCAATTCGTTTATCTACACCGTCACGCCCAACAGCTTGTGCACCATAGATTTCTCCTGATTCTTTATTAAAAAGCAATTTTAATAAAATTGGATATGCATTTGGATAATAACCCGCATGAGAATTTGCCTGTACATGCACTACCTCATAGGGTATATTTAAACGCTGCAATATCTTTTCATTTACTCCTGTTGAAGCAACCGTTAATTCAAATACTTTTGCAATTGATGTTCCCATCGTCCCTTTGTATACAGACTCTGTATGCCCATGAATGATATCCGCTAATAGACGACCTTGTCGATTTGCTGGCCATGCTAATGGAATCATTGTCTCTGTTTCTGTTACAAAATCTTTTACTTCAATCGCATCACCAATGGCATAAATAGATGAATCAGACGTTTGTAGTTTGTCATTTACTTTAATTGTCCCGCGTACTCCAAGTTCTAGTCCTGCTTCTTTTGCCAAGCTACTCTCTGGCTGGACACCGATAGACAGAACTACCATATCAGTATTGATTTTCGAACCACTTTTTAAGCGTACGACTGCTCCGCCTTCTTCAAAAGCATCTACTCCATCTTCCAAAATGAGCTGAACACCATGCTTTTTCATATGTTCGTGTACATATACTGCCATTTCATAATCAATTGGCGGCATTACTTGATTTGCCATCTCAACAAGCGTCACATCAATTCCTTTTTCTCTCAAGTTTTCTGCCATTTCAACACCAATAAATCCTCCCCCAATAACAGTAGCATGACGTGGTTTCTTCTCATCAATATACCCTTTAATGCGATCTGTATCTGGTACATTTCGTAATGTAAACAACGTTTTTGCTGTTTCAATTCCTGGAATAGGCGGTACAATTGGTTTAGATCCTGGTGAGAGAATTAAAATATCATAAGACTCTTCGTATGTTTCATTTGTCATTACATTTTTCACAACAATTGTTTTTTCTTCTTTATTAATTTTTATCACTTCACTTAAAACACGAATATCTAAATGAAATCGCTTTGACATCTTTTCAACAGTTTGCACTAACAACCTCTGTCTCTCTTGAATCACACCACCAATGTAATATGGTAACCCACAGTTTGCAAACGAAATATATTCGCCTCGCTCGAACATAATAATTTCATCCACTTCACTTAAACGACGAAGACGTGCTGCTACTGATGCTCCTCCTGCAACTCCACCGACTACAACAATTTTTTTGCTCATCTTTTCATAACCTCCACGATTATTTTCATTTAACTTTTCTTCTTTTTACTTACTACATATAAATATACAGGACATCAAATTACATATACCCGTATAGGTATATAATAAACACAAAAAAATAGAATGACAATATATAAAGCTCAAACTTTATACTTGTTCACAAAATTGAAACAAGCTTGGTATGTGTAAAATCATACTACGCTTGCTTTTAGCTTCGCAAATTCGTTTGAAATAACATCATTTATTTTAAGTAAAATATAGAACAAGAGCTCAGATTATTTCTAAGCTCCTACTATTGCTACTAGACTCTTTTTTATTCCACTACAGCCCCAAGTTATTTTATTTATTGTATAGCTCCATAATTCTGTTCACAATCAACTCAGCAGTATTTTCTTCTGGTGGCATTAATAAGTTTGTAGTTGGTCCATACACTACAGGATTCAATTCCACTTCATATCCTCCATATGTATATTCCTCTTTTGTTGGTAAATAACCAAGATAGCCATTCGTATATCCACCAAAAAAAGCTAGTTCATTGTTTAGATTTTCTTTAATAGCTAGAGCTGTTTCTGAGAAAGGTTCCATCGGTATTCCAGAAAATGATCCATCATTGATCCGAAACAATTGAATTTCCAAATCAATTGTTAACTGTTTAATATTTTCTTTATGCTTAGCTACAACGACTTTAAGCCAGTCATCAGTATTAACCCCCCACTGCTTTTCAGCTAGTAGTGCCATTCTTTTTATCTCTTCAAGCTCAGGAATATCCTTTAGTTTCATTTTCATTGTAGTTGAAATAGTTTTCAGCTCTGAAATTAGGTTGTAAGTAACTGTTGGTAACATAGTTAGGACACTCCCACTCAATATGTAAGCCATTTGTTTTAACGCTTCCTTAGAACCACGATATTTTGCATTTACATTTCCAGCGGCTCCCTGAACAATCATTACAGGACAGTTTAATGTTTGTTCTAGAATCTCCCTTGTCACTCCCGGATAATCTGCTGATAATCTATCACTATCTGACTTTAAGACATTAGGATGAGCAGTACAAAATATAATGATTCCAGTTAGTTCTTTTGTTTTGTAGTTTCTGATTGCTAGAACGCCAATTCGTTTGTCTACAACACCATTTTCATTTATGCCCATTTTCACTTTCCCGTCAGATGTTTTTTCTCTTCGATTTACTCCTATTTCACCCGTCGTTACGTTCCACCCCACCTCAGATAATTGCATATTTTCATTCGCAATAACGGCTCCTTTGATTACATTAGTGATTAAAATCGTTTTATAAGACTTTACTAATTAATCATCACCGACCGTTTCGGGACCAGAATGGGTATGAGTATAAACAACCGTTATATTTTTAAATGAAACGTTCAGCTCATGTGCTACTTGTTCTCGGATTGTTATTGTATCTTCTATTAGCATTCCTATATTATCAATGCTAATAAATACCGCCTTTGTTTGATTATTTTCAAACACATATATTGTTGCATAAATACGTTCTTCAATATTACTAATACCTGTTTCCCTATGATATCCAATAAAATCAATACCTAAAGGAGGTGTAATATCCACCTTACATACCCCTACTTTACTCATTTGAACCTCTCCAGTTATCTATGTAATTTTTATATCTCACTCAGCTAAACTCCCCTAGTTTAATCTAAACATACAACAATATTATCACATGTAAATTTAACAATTCCATTAAATTACCAATTCATAAAAAAGCCGCTGATCCCAGCGGCTTCACACATACTTCCGGTGCACCATCTTCCCATCATATGAGAAGACAACACCTTTATTCTCAACATTAGATTCCATATGGACTGTTCTTCCCCATAGCTGATGAATGTATGGCAGTACTTTCTCTAAGTATTTTAAATCTAACTCGATTCCTTCGTAGCTATGTTTAATGTACAATTCCCCATTCTTTAAGTAGTCTCCATCTTCTACTACTAAGTATGGGAACCCTCCATTTGTACGCATATTTACGAGCTGGTCACGCACATGTTCCCATTCTTTATCAATTACTTTATACTCTTTTCCTTGGCGCTGGAATAAGTACATATCTTCTCTCATAACCAATTCTTTATTTAAGTAATTCCTTAAGAAGGATACATCCCATTCAATTTCTCGCACTTCAAAGATTTTTTCACGGCCTGATCCAGGTTTTACACCACGACGTTTCATTTCTTCAGTTGGATTATTATAACGTTCTTCAATATCTTCGAACATTTTAATACCAAGGTAGTATGGGTTAATGCTTGTTTTTGATGGCTGAACTACACCTGCATTTAGCTTTGCAAATTCGATTGCTTCATCTGAAGTTAAGTCCATTTCTCGGAGGATGCGCTGATGCCAATACGATGCCCAGCCTTCGTTCATGATTTTCGTTTCTAGTTGCGGCCAGAAATACAACATTTCTTCTCGCATCATCGTTAAAATATCACGTTGCCATTCATCTAGCTCCCTACTATATTCTTCAATAAAGAGCAGCAAATCTTTCTCTGGCTGCGGCGGGATTTTCTTTTTCTTCCGCATATTTGGCCGTTCTCGTTTTTTATTTCTATCATCTAAATTCCACAAATCATCATACTGTGAAACTCGTTTCTTTTCTACTTCTTCCTCTTCTAAGTCATCTATGCTCCAAGCTAGCTTCGGCCGCATAAGCGATGGATCAATATGTTCTTGAATGGCCAAAACAGCATCTAAAAACGTTTCTACCTCTTCTTTTCCATATTTATGTTCATATGCTTTAATTCGTTCTGCTGTCGCTGCCATACTTTCAACCATATCGCGCTTTGTATTTGAGAAGCGGATATTATTTTTAAAGAAATCGCAGTGTGCTAATACGTGTGCTACAATCAATTTATTTTGAATCAATGCATTTGTATCGAGTAAAAATGCATAACATGGGTCAGAGTTGATGACAAGCTCATATATTTTACTAAGTCCCAAATCGTAATGTAGCTTCATTTTGAAGAATTGTTTCCCAAAGCTCCAATGTGAAAACCGCGTCGGCATGCCATAAGCACCAAATGTATAAATAATTTCCGCTGGGCATACTTCATAGCGCATCGGATAAAAATCCAGCCCAAATCCAGTTGCAATTTCAGTAATTTCAGCGATTGCATATTGTAGTGCTTTATCATCACTAGTTCTCATTATTTTCCCTCCTTACACTTTCCCTTAAGAAAGTGTATGAAGGAAAACAAGCTTTCATGAGAAATGATGAAAAATAGATACTCTACCATTCACTTTAACCAGTAGTCTTCTTCATAATCATATGACAGATACTGCTCTTCATAACAGCGTTGGCACATATTATAAGGGTAATCCCCTAGCATATATTTTTGACAATACTTGTACCTTTTACGATGGTTTAGCAAGTGTTTACTTACATACTCATCAATTACTGCAATATAAAAAAGTACTAGAAAAGCACAAAAAAGCCGGATACAAATTTCACATCATTTGCATCCAGCTTTCCACCTTTATCTATTACCCTTCAATAACTTCAAGCTTCTCCATAATCGGCGTGCGCTCTTTTCCTTCTGGCTTCTTATCGAAATAACCAATATGAAGGATTCCAACAATGCGTTGTCCTTTTGTTAATCCAATTCCTTCTATAAATAAAGGATTATAATTCAATCCGCCTGATTTCCAAACACAGCCTAGTCCACGTTCCCAAGCGAGTAACTGAAAGTTTTGCATAAATGCACATACTGCTGCGTAGTCTTCATCGCGCTGGATTTGACGTGGATCTTCATCCATATACACAATGATTTGAGCTGGTGTACTTAGAAAACGATCGGATAAAATTTTACCTCGTTTTGTTCTTTCTTCTTCTGTAAAAGAATTTAATACAGCATCTACTAATGTTTTACGTCCTTCACCAATATATAATTTACATTTCCATGGCTCACGATGCTGATGGTTTGGTGCCCACGTTGCATCATTTAATAATTCAATTAATAATTCTTTTTCTACTTCTCTATCTGTAAATGTACGAATCGAACGTCTTTCTTTAATGATATTTGCAATGGAAGTATATGTAGTCATATGTTTCTCTCCCTTATTCTCATCTATATGTATAAGTTTGTTATTGATATTGATTTTCAATTTCGATTATAACGCAGTTTTCTACCATTAATCAATGTTTTATGTTGTGAAACTAATAAAAATTTTTTTTTGTTACATTGCGAAAAAAACTTGAAATGTTCACAAGTTTTTCACAACTTACGGACATGCTATGTGTAAAGTTTTCCATTTCATTCAATTAGGAGGAATTTGTATGTACAAAAGAATTGTATTAAGTATGGCTATGGTAGCACTGCTATGTGGAGTATCTGTCTTCCCAGCTGCAGCTGCCTCGCAAAAAGAAGTTGCGGTGCATCATCATAAGTTAATCTCAGAAGAACAAATCCAGTCGTTAGAAAAACAAGGATACAACAAGCATGAAATTTGGAAAGCAGCACACATTGCAAAGATTAGCAAAAAAGATATTAAAGATGTTTTATTGTACTATAAACAAAATAAATCTTGGAAAGAAACAGCAAAGCATTTTGGCGTGGATCCAAAGAAACTGCATAAACACCATATGAGTAAAGAAATGAAGAAAGCACTACTGCAAAAAGTAGCCGAAATGCAAAACTCCACACCAGAACAAATGCAGAAAATAATGAAAGATAATAATATTCGTTTGCATCACCTTACAGTTTTAACTATCATTGCACAAAAAAGCAATACACCATTCAATGACGTATTAAAAATGAAAAAAGATGGCATGCATATTAAACAAATCGCAGAAAAATTAAACGTGAAGAAAGAAGATATAAGAGCTGAAATGATGAAATTAATACAGTCTGTGAAAGAAAAAAAGACAAATTAAACATAAAAAGGAAGAAGCATTTGTTGCCCTTCCTTTTTTATGTTTCCTGTATAAAATTTGTTCTTCCCAAAAAAACTAACAAGAGCATTCCATATAAGGGAAGGAGTGAAAATTATTGTTTAGCTTACCACGAAAAAATTCTAAAGCAAAAAACAAAAAAATGAGCTGTACCATTCCAGAATTTATTCATACGATGAAAGAATCTACGGATTTTGTATCCTACAACATAACAGAAAATGGAAAACTCTGTCTTTTTTATTTATAAATCTGTCGTGGAAGAGCTCATAATTAAACGATTTATTTTGACACCTATTAAAAAGCAATTAGAACAAATCCAAAACATTGCAGACTTGACAAACATCGTCTTTATTGAAGACATTATTATCTCTCCTTCCATTGATGATATTCGTGAAAAGTTATTGGGTGGATATGTACTCATAGAGTTACAAAATACATCACATGCTGCACAGTATGCTTTAATTCAAGCAGAAAGTACCGTTCTTGGTAAGCGTTTATATAATGATACTGAAAATGAATATAGTGTAATTGGACCGAAAGTTGGTTTTGTGGAGAGCATTGATATAAATATTCACTTATTACGTCGCGGCATCATAACAGAGCAACTCATTTTTAAAGAGATTATTGTCGGTTCTATGTCCAAGACACATGTTACCATTGCCTATATAAAAGGACTAACAAATGAACAACACATTAATACAGCGACGCAGCGTCTTCAAAATATTGATTTTGATGTTCCTTTTGATGCGACAATGATTGAACAATTTTTGAGTGATAATAGTAACTCACCCTTTCCCGTTTTACTGCCAACTGAGCGAGTTGATCGTGCTGTATTCGCTCTTATCACTGGTCAAGTATTAATTTTAACAGACGGATCACCGTATGCATTAGCCGGACCAACAACATTATTAGACTTTTTTGTTTCTCCAGAAGATTATTATTTACCATGGATCATCGGCTCCTTCTTCCGGATTATTCGCTTTTTTGGTGCTTTATTTTCTCTATTTTCTTCTGCCATTTATACAGCTGTCTTAACATTTCATTATCAAATGATTCCATCAGATTTGTTAGGACCTATTATTTTTTCTAGAGCCAATGTACCTTTTCCCCCAGTTTTAGAAGCACTCTTTTTAGAAATTACAATTGAATTACTTCGTGAAGCTGGAGCACGCTTACCTACAAAGGTCGGTCAAACCATTGGTATTGTCGGTGGAATTGTTATTGGACAAGCTTCTGTTCAAGCTGCTTTAACGAGTACAATTTTATTAATTGCAGTCGCATTATCTGCATTAGCTTCTTTCACCACACCGACAGTGAAGATGTCTTCGACAATTCGTTTGCTCCGGTTTCCACTCATTGTTTTAGCCGGTGCCTTTGGCGGACTTGGTCTTATTGTTGGATTTGTGATGATACTTACGCACTTAATTCAGTTAAAATCACTTGGATCACCTTACTTAGTACCCTTATATCCATTTCGTGGTTTAGCTGCATCTGAAGGTTTTATTCGCTTCCCATTTAGCCACACAGCGCAGCGTCCTTCTTTTCTACGCCCAAAATCGAATTGGCGCTATAACCCGAGTAAAGCAAAGACAAAACGTGATGGTGAAAAGACATGAAAAAATTTTTAACTGTATGGATCATTGGGGGATTATTTTTCCAATCTGCTTGCACTCAAACTCAAATTATTGATACACAAAGAATTATTCATGTTGCGGGATTCGATATAAACAAAAATAAAGAAGTTCAAGGAACGATTTTGTATCCCGACTATACCCGTGGTGTACAGACGAAACCAAAAATTCAGTCAACATCGGCAAATTCGATTGAAACAATCGCATCTCGTATGAATGGAAAGTCCCCTCACAATGTTGTTGTAGGACAAATGCGTACCGTGTTATTTGGGAAGTCTTTTGGTACATATGGAATTGGTGATATTGTGAATAATTTACAAAGAGATCCCAATATTGGAAGGGATGTACAATTTGCATTTGTCGACGGCTCAGCAGAAAAGCTGTTAAAACATGTTGCGTCAAATGGTTCATTATATCTCTCTGACTTGTTGGATCAAAATATGATGAATGAAAATATTCCTCGTGCTACTTTAAATATTTTTTTATATGATTACTATTCATATGGATCCGATCCATTCATTCCTTACATTCAAATGAGTAATAATAAAGCGGCTACAGTAAAAGGACTTGCATTTCTAAAAAAAGACAAAGTAGTTATGTTTGCCGATCAAAAAGATTCATTTTTAGTAAAATTACTGACTCATCCTACTAAAAATGGTCGTTATGAAACGTCCATCCAAAAAGATGGCCATAAAGGGCTTGTAGTCACACAAAACTTATCTGGAAAAAGCACCTATTACCTTGATGGAAATGGTGAGATTCCGAAAGTAAACATTCATTTAAAACTAAATGGTTTGATAAAAAATTCTCCGAATTGGCTTAATTTAACGAAGCCTCAAAATATAGCTTATATCAAAAAACAAATCGAGCAAACGATGGAAAAACAGTCTAAAGCTTTGATTCAGCAATTTCAACAAAAACAAATAGATCCGTTAGGAATACAGGATCAAATTAGAAGCCGCACGAGAAAATGGAACATACAACAAATACATAAAATGTATCCATCTGTAGATGTAAATATTGATGTAAAGGTTAATGTTGTGCAATCTGGTATCGGAGAATGATGAGGTGACGATATGAATACCCGCAGCAAAGAACTAACAGTATCTCCTTACTTCGCTTTCTTTTTGGTTCACTCTCTTCAAATCGGAGTAGGAATTTTAGGATTTCAACGTATCCTGATTAAAAGCGCTGGATATGACGCTTGGATTTCCCTTATCCTTATGGGATTTGCAACTCACATTGTTTTATTTTGTATGTTAGCGATGCTAGAGAAAGATAACGACTTAATCAATATACATACAACATGCTTTGGAAAGTGGATCGGATCTTTCTTTTCTCTATGCTTTACTGCTTATTTTCTTTTATTTTGCCTTACCATTCTTCAAACATATATTGAAGTCATTCAAGTTTGGGTATTTCCTACACTTAAATCGTGGAATTTGAATGTACTCTTTTTATTCATTGTTTTTTATGTTATAAAAGGTGGATTTCGCTCTGTAACCGGTATCTGCTTTTGGGGGATCGTCATTCCTTTTTTTGTAATCTTTTTTTTAATTTTCCCAATGAAATATGCTCATTTCCGTAATATTTTACCTATTTTGACGCATTCACCTTTACAAATTTTTCAATCAGCAAAAGATTCTATATTAGAATTTCTCGGATTTGAAGCATTACTATTTGTATACCCACTCATTGAAAAAGGAAAATCTCTAAAAAGATGGGCACACGGTGGAATTGCTTTAACAACCATTATTTACGTTATCTTAGCACTCATTTCTTTCATGTACTTTAGTGAAGGACTTTTGCAGCGTACAATTTGGGCAACCTTAACAATGCTTAAAATTATTAAAATTCCTTTCATTCAACGATTTGAGTACATCATTATTTTTGTTTGGTTTCTCATCATTTTACCTAATCTTTGTGTAACGATTTGGTCTTCTTGCCAATCCATGAAACGATCGTTCCATATTCCGTTTAAGTTTACATTGCCTTTTTTCATTTTCGTTGTGTATATCGCGTCTTTATTTATTATAAACAGAGAACATATTAATACATTGAACACGCTCCTATCTCGGGCTGGTCTGTATATCGTATATGTTTATATCCCTCTCCTTTTTCTATGGCATTCCATTCGCTGGCGATTGAAAAATAAACAAAATAAAACTTCACCATAGGAAAGCACTAGCGATTTTGGTACAATTTTACTAATACAAAGGCAAAGGGGATATGCAGATGAAAAAATATCTATTCTCTCTACTTGTAATAAGCAGTCTTATGCTTTCTGGATGCGGTGCAGCGGACAAGAAACAAACGTCTGAACCGAAAGAAGAACACGCTTCCCATTCTCAGCAAGGTGATATACAAGAAACAACAAAAGGGATCGACACGCTACCAACGTTTCTGGACAAACTAGACCCACAAATGAAAGAAATCTATACAGTTGCAGGAAAAAATGCCGAATTATTAAATTGGATACCTTGTTACTGTGGATGCGGAGAAAGTGTGGGACATAAAAATAATAAAAACTGTTTTATTCGTGAAATTAAGAAAAATGGAGAAGTTGTTTGGGATTCTCACGCAACGACCTGTGTAAACTGTTTAGAAATTGCGGTAGAATCTGCATCTATGCATCAAAAAGGAAAATCGACTCTTGAAATTCGAAAATACATTGATAATAAATATAAAGAAGGCTACGCAAAACCAACGCCTACCCCAATGCCAAAAGCGTAAAAACAAGGAATTTCCTCGTTTTTTATTTTTTACGTAACATTTCCCTTAGCAAATTCTTTCAAGTGTTTTTCTTCTCGATTGACGTACACTATATGTAACTCCTCAGTAAGGAGGGTACACAATGCAGACATATAACGACTACGATAAAGCTCTCTATTACACGTATTGTTGTAATTGGGACAAGTTGCTTGTTTTAATGGTGCAAACTGATGATCAATTATTTTCTAAACGAATCGAGCATTTTTTACATGCTTACAAATATGGAAAAGAACTACCAGAAGTAGATAAACAACTCCAACTTCTATTCCAATATATCGACCATGCTTCACAAAAGTCGCATATAGAAGAAATAGACCAAGTACAAATGTAAATGAAGCGCTATTCTCCCTTTGAGAATAGCGCTTTTTGAATATTTTTCCACATATCCGTTCATAATACACATATCAATAGTGAACGGACGTGATTATTTGTATAAATCCTTGTACGTATTTCTCAGCATGATGATACTGCTAATTGGTTGTGAAAAAGCGAATAATCCTCATTTATTTCAAGGGGTAAAACAAGAGAAAAACATATGGAATATCTTAATTATCGGTAGCGATTCACGAGGTGAACAACAAGCCCGTGCTGATACAATTATGATTGCCCAGTACAATAAAAAAGAAAATACAGCAAAGCTCGCTTCAATTATGCGGGATAGTTATGTAGAAATTCCTTCTTATGATAAAAAATATAATAAAATCAATGCTGCCTACTACTATGGCGGCCCTGAATTATTACGAAAGACGATTCAACATAATTTTGGAATCGATGTTTCTCATTACGTTACGATTGATTTTGAAGCATTTGTTAAAATTGTGGATACCATTGCACCTGAAGGAATTGAAGTGAATGTTACACAAACAATAATCGATGATATGGGACTACATGTAAAGCCAGAAATACAACCTCTTCACGGGAAAGATTTACTAAAATACGCGCGTTTTCGCCATGATACTGAAAGTGACTTTGGCCGTGTGAAACGACAACAAGAAGTACTCCGGGCATTGAAACAAACCCTTACTGATAAAGTTCACTCTATAGATGGGGTACTAAATTTACCAATAATGGCACATGAACTCTCTCCATATATAAAAACAAATCTAGATATACCAACGCTCTTTTCACTTGGGAATAATATTTTGTTTCAACCCATTGATAATATAGAAACGATGCGAATTCCAATTGATAACGAGTATGAATCTGCTCTTACCAAACACGCTGGTTCCGTATTAAAAATAAATCCAGAAACAAATAAAGAAGCAATTCAAAAATTTTTCAATGCTACAAAAGCCGTAAACACCCCCTAAAAACAAGGTTCATGGACCTTGTTTTTTTATTTCCAAGTTTTCCCCTTATAAAACTTTCCTTGATAAAAATATTTTCTCTTTATTTTCTTGTCCTTTTCATACTATAATTTAGTATGTAACTATTATAAGAGAGGTAAAAAACATGAAACGTGAGAAAAAACAAGAATATGCATTGTTTACTGCTTGGGGAGCTTCTTTTATTGCTACACTTGGAAGCTTATATTTTTCTGAGATCATGAAATTTGAGCCTTGTGTACTTTGTTGGTATCAACGCATTTTTATGTACCCATTTGTTTTATGGCTTGGTATTGCAGTTGTAAAAAAAGACTACCGCATTGCTACATATTCTTTACCAATTGCAAGTATTGGTGCCTGTATTTCGTTATATCATTATGCCATTCAAAAAGTTTCTGCATTCTCAGCAGCAGGAGCAGCTTGTGGACGTGTGCCTTGTACGGGGGAATATATAAACTGGTTCGGATTTGTCACAATCCCATTTTTGGCACTTATCGGATTTGTCACGATTGCCATTTGTAGTTTGATTGTAATTAAAAATAAATAAGGAGATGACATAATGAAAAAAATGCTTATCTTTGGCGGTATTATTATCGTCTTATTTGCAGCTATTTTTGCTGTAACACAGATGGAAAACAAAAATACAGCGAAACAAGAAAAAAATTACTATACAAATAAAATCTCTTCTTCTGATATTCGTAAAAATAACGAGGAAAAGAAAGAACAAACCATTTACTTCTATCAAACAGATTGTCACTACTGTGAAAAAGTCTCACCTATTGTTGTACCAATGGCTAAAGACATGAACATTGATATGAAAGTCATTGATATTTTAAACGATAACCCAACTTGGGATGATTATAAAATTGAAGGAACACCAACAATTATTCATTTCAAAGACGGAAAAGAAGCAAGCCGCATTAGTGGCGAACAGCCAAAAGATACTTTTGAAAAATGGTTTAAAGAAAACAAGAAGTAATAAGAAAAGGAAACTCCTTCTATACATGAAAGCTGTGTAAAATCCCACACTAATGTATAAGGAGGGGGTTTTATGCCAGAGGTACGCTGTTCTGTGTCCAATTGTTCATTTTGGGGACAAGGGAATTTTTGTCAGGCGAATTCAATCTTTGTCCAGCCTGATGATCAAAACACGAATCAATCAAATGAATCTTATACAAATTCGGCCTTAACAGGTGAAACACTTGAAAGCTCTGCGTCAACAAGCGTTGAAACATGCTGCCAAACGTTTAGACCGAAATATTAAGACGTAAATCCCCATCTCCTTTTGAGATGGGGATTTTTCTTTCTTTTCTTCCTCATGTCTTAAATAATATGTATAAACATACTATTTAAGAGACGAACAAAAATAAGACACGTTTTTTATATCGGGGAATTACTAATCGACTTTGTATGCCATGATATTCATTCATCATTAACAGATGGTAAACATTTTGAAAAGAAAGTTGTTGCCTTAAACTTGTACAAATCGCGGGCAATCGTTTCTTTCCTAACGCTTAAAGATGTAGAAGCATACAGCTAAAGGTATGCTTCTACATTATAACAACCCCATATTTCCATGCATCATGCATTATCGTTATATACACAATCAATATAAAAACTGTTCCAAACAATGTTATCCTGCGATAGATTCCATCTTCCCCTTCTCTCGCTTCAACAAAGGACCAAATAAAACCAACGAAAAGTAATAAATCAATATAGGGAATATACAGATTAAACATAAATGAAACATACAAATAAATAATAAATAAGCAATTCGTTAACAAAAAGATTTTAAATGCAAATTGGCTATTCTCTTTTCTCATAACACGCCCGCCCCCAATCTGTACTGTATTATATTCACAAGAACAGAATAGTTGCGATTGGACCAACTAATTACACTTTGCTATATAAATCGCGGCTATGAAAACAAACAGAGACCTCCACTCATTTCCTCTCTTTGTTTTAACATGGCATGGGGCCAAAAAAGGCTCTGACCGCTTCTATCCACGGACGGATCCTCTCTCTCATCCAAAAAGAAAGGTCTTTCGCTTTTTATTTATATAACAAATAAGCTATCGCCTATTTACGATAGCTTTACTGTACATTATATTTCCTCTTATATATATTACTTAAAATGGAATAAGGCACTTGCTCATAACGAATTTTCCCGCCTGTTTCATCCATAATATACAAATTATTACCTATATAATAACTTCCATTTTTCCCTCGAGAATAAACAGCATATCGTTCATTCGGCAATACTGTTTTTACTTTCGTAAATTGGCCATTTGGTTCTTGCCAATATATATTCATACGATCCACAAGTGTTAACATTCCAATTTGTTCTTCTGCTATTATACGTCCATTCCAACTTGTAACACGATATCCAAGCTTATGCGCTGCATATTCTGGAGATGTATAAAACTGAGAAATAATTACTTTTGTCCGTAACGATACTCGGTCATATAGCCATTGTATATCTCGATCATGCATACGAATGCAACCGTTTGATTCTCTTCTTCCAATTGTCCCTTCTCGATTTGTACCATGAATTGCATATTCTTTTTCATTTAAACCAAGCCATCTTGTTCCAAGTGGATTATTCGGTGCACCACCCGGAATATTTTTACGGTGATATTCTTTATTTTTATATTTATTAATGATACAAAATGTGCCTTCAGGGGTTGGTGTGTTACGCTTTCCAGTTGTAACAGGAAACGTCCTTACATAGTTTCCATTTTCAAAAAAAGATAATTGATTTGTTGTAAGGTTAATTAGTATCAGATGATCTGTATCCGCAAAAGTGCTAATTGGTAGACAGAAAAAGAGTATTACAACTAAACATACTTTTTTCATTCATATCCCCCCAAGCATCCCCCTTTAAAATTGACCATAATATATGAGGGTACAATTAGCTTTTACTATGAATTCTATTCTTATGAATGAAAGTACAAAGCTTCTTCAGATTTAACTTATCCATTCACAATTACACCACCATTTACGTGAATGATTTGTCCGGAAACATATGTGGAATCGCCTGAAGCTAAATATACATAAGCAGGTGCTAATTCATACGGCTGCCCTGGTCTTTTCATCGGTACATTACTTCCAAATTCCGATACCTTCTTCTTATCAAAACTCGCTGGAATAAGCGGTGTCCAAATCGGGCCTGGCGCAACACCATTTACACGAATTCCTTTTTGAACTAGTGATTTTGCAAGTGAACGTGTAAAAGCAACAATCGCTCCTTTTGTTGCAGAATAATCAATGAGTTGCTCGTTTCCTTCATACGCAACGATCGAAGCTGTATTTATGATTGTATCTCCCTGCTTTAAATGTGAAAGCGCAGCTTTTGTAACATGAAAATAAGAAAAAATGTTAATGCGAAATGTTTTTTCAAGTTGCTGCGCTGTAATGTATTCTAAACTTTGCTGTGGATATTGCTGTGCGACATTATTCACAACAATATTCATCCCCCCTAGCTTCGAAGCCGCTTCCTTTACAATATGCTGGCAATGTTGTTCACTACTTAAGTCACCAGGAAGTAATATACACTTCACTCCTTGTTTTTCAACAAGTCTTTTTGTCTCATTTGCATCTTCAAGTTCATCTAAATAAGCAATAGCAATATGCGCTCCCTCTTTTGCAAACGCAATAGATACCGCCCTTCCAATTCCACTATCCCCTCCTGTAATAAGCACGTTTTTCCCTTTTAGTTTTTCACTACCGCGATAATTAGGATCTTCGTACTCTGGGAGAGGATTCATCATCGCTTCAATCCCCGGTTGTTTATTTTGATGTTGTGGTGGTAATGTTAAAAACTTTTTTTGCTCAGGCATACACATTTCAGCTCCTTCTCATTTCTCTTTCTTATGATGTACACATTTATAAAAAGTACTTATACATGAAAAGCCGAAACATATGAGCTGTTCTGTGATTAATATTCGAAATTAAGACATAAAATAGAAATTGTTATAAAATTTTTTGTACGAAACTCTTGCAATAGAACTAAAAAACGAATATTATATATAACTGTTGTGACAATTATTCGTAAACAGAAAGGATGTTTATATGTTTAACCTTTCAAAACATAAAACTTCTATTAAAACTGAAATTATGGCAGGTATAATTACCTTCTTAACAATGGCATATATCATTGTCGTAAACCCTGTCATCCTTGGGGATGCAGGTGTTCCATTTGAACAAGCATTTACAGCGACAATTATTGCCGCTGTTGTTGGAACATTATTTATGGCAATCTTTACAAATTTACCAATTGCAATCGCGCCGGGTATGGGACTTAACGCTTATTTCTCTTACTCTGTTGTAAAAGCGCATGAAGGAATGACATTCGCAATTGCATTCTCTGCTGTATTTGTGGCAGGTATGATTTTAATGTTGTTATCATTAACTTCTTTCCGTACAAAATTAATGGAAGCAATTCCTGAAAACTTAAAACACGCAATTACTGCTGGTATTGGCTTATTTATCGCCTTTATCGGTTTACGTATGACGGGCATCGTAACAAAACATCCATCTAACTTAGTTGGACTTGGAGATCTTCATTCGCCTCCAGTACTACTAGCGTTAGCTGGACTTGGGATCACACTTATTCTTATGTCCTTAAATGTAAACGGCGCATTATTCTTCGGAATGTTATTAACAGGAATTATCGCTTATTTCACAGGTCAGTTAACATTCCCAAACGGCATTACATCTATGCCTGGATTACCAGAAGGAATTATTGTTTCAAATCCAATTACTGCTGTTTCTGATGTAATTAACTACGGTTTATACGGCGTTGTATTCTCCCTCTTCCTTGTTACATTATTCGATACAACTGGTACATTACTTGGTGTCGCTCAGCAAGGTGGACTTATGAAAGATGGTAAACTCCCAAAATCGGGACGAGCTCTTCTATCTGATTCTTTCTCAGCAACAATCGGGGCTATGTTCGGAACAACACCATCAACAGCATATATTGAATCATCTGCGGGTGTTGCAGCTGGTGGACGTACTGGTTTAACAACAATTACAGTAGCTGCATTGTTTGCCGTTGCTGCATTCTTTGGTCCTCTAGTAGGTGCTGTTTCTGGTGTTTCAGCAATTACATCTCCATCATTAATTATTGTTGGTAGCTTAATGATGGGCGCTGTACGTCATATTGATTGGGATACATTCGACGAAGCATTTCCAGCATTCTTAGTAATCTTAAGCATGCCACTTACATCAAGCATCGCAACAGGTATTGCACTTGGATTCATTTCATATCCACTTATGAAAATGGCAAAAGGACAATTCCGTGCTGTTCATCCACTTGTATATGTATTTGGTATTTTGTTTGCTTATCAATTAGTTTTCTTACCGCACTAATAAAAAAGCCTTGGCTCACAAATTCTGTGAACAAAGGCTTTTTCTAATATTCCTTATTCATTTGCAATTCTTTACTATACTTTTGAATCAAAAATGAAGAAATAAACATTGCCGTATATCCCATACGTCTAAGTCCCTTATATACATTTTCCATATGTATCATTCCTCTATACACTTTTACCCAAATTACACCACAATTAGCTCTAAATAGATTTTATATTCAGTCTATTACAAGAACAAAAACCCCTTAAAGAGGTTTTTCCATCCATTACCTTTGTAAAAACGCCTGTAAATCCGCAAATTGTCTTGCTGCATCTTTATAGCCTTGTTCATATAAATTTTGCAGCTTTTGTGGATCTTTTTCCATTCGATCCACTTGAAGTGGTACTTCTGGACGAATGACAAATAGATTTCCAGCTAACTCTTCTTTTTCAATATAATGAAGTGTCTCATTGTATACTTCATAACGAGAAAGCATCGTATTGACAAGATTAGGATATTTTTTATAAGCTTTTGCTGCAATCCATCCAAATTTTGATTTTTTCTTCGCATATCCATGGTTTCTCGTTAAAATAAAAACCGATTTCTCATAACCATCTTGCTGTGCTTTACGAACTGGGATTGGATCCGAAATTCCACCATCCAATAATTGTTTACCACGGTAATTTACAACTGGTGCGATAAATGGCAATGAGCTAGAAGCTTGTAATAAAGTCAATACATCTGCATTTGTTCCTTCTTTTTCAAAATACATTGGTTCACCAGTTTCACAATCTGTCGTTCCTACTAGAAAACGCTCTGCACTATTAAAATATGTGTCAAAATCAAATGGCACGTGCTGTTCTGGAATCTCACGAAAAATAAAGTCCATATCAAATAACTGACGTTTTTTCCATAAATTTTTGTAAGATAAATACCTCGGATGTGTTGCATAATCAATATTTACTGTTTTATTTCGATTTCTTTGTCTTGAAATATATGACGCCGCATGGCACGCTCCCGCTGAAACACCAATAACATATGGAAAATATAAATCCTGTTCCATAAAGTATTCTAGTATTCCACCCGTATATACACCGCGCATACCGCCGCCTTCTAATACTAAACCCGTATTTTCAAGCATTGTTTTCTCTCCTCTTTATATACATAGACTCTTTAATTATTCATCTTGTTAAATATCTCTTTCTATTATATAAGGGTCTTCACGAAAACCATATTCAGAAGGCTTGGTGCGAACGAAAAATTATTCTTCTACTTCTCTAAATGAGCTCCTACATCCTTTACAAACCTTTGAATCAATGATAATTCCTCTTCTGTATACTGATTTAAAAGTAACAACCACTTCTCTTCAGCTTGTTGATGCAATTTCTCATGCGCCATGTAAATTTCATTTCCGTTGTCTGTTAAACGAAAAAATATTTCCTTTTGATTATCTAACATTTTCATCTTTTCAACAAATTGTTTATTAAACAATTTTGTACAAATTTTAGAAATTGCTCCCTTTGTCATTCCCATCTCTTCAGTAATAGCTGTTACATTCATTAATCCTTTTTTTCCTATGCATTGGATCACATGTAATTCTGATAAAGACATACCACTTACCCCTGTCTCACGAAGAAAACGCTCATCATTTCCTTTCATATGCTCTTCTTGTTTATGAAAAAGTGTACGAATATCCGAAAGTATTTCTATTTGCCTTACTGTACGGTCCAAGTCGAATCCCCTCCATGATACTTCATAAGTTTCCGCAGAAACAATTTAATTATATACCATTTCAAAATAAAAATTAAATTCATTTTTATCTTTACAAGTAAGAAAATAATGTTAAAATTATTTTAGTTTCCAAGGAAACTAAAATAAGGAGGTTTTCTGATGAATCACTCATTATCTTCATCAAAATTAAAATCTATTTTGTATATCGTTTGTATTAGCGCTCTATTAGGTTCCTTTGCTCAAAACATTTACACGCCCCTCTTACCAATGATTCAAGATTCTTTTCACACCTCTCTTTATCTTGTGAATTTAACTGTTTCTATTTTTACTTTTGTTCTTGCAATTATGCAGCTTGTTTATGGACCATTAATTGATACAAAAGGACGCAAATATATTCTTCTTCCCAGCCTATTCATAGGTACAATCGGTGCAATTGGTTGTGCTTTTACAACAAACATTTATTTATTTCTTATTTTCAGAGCAATTCAAGCATCAGGGATAGCTGCGATACCTGTTGTAGCGGCTACTATTATTGGGGACTTATTCGAAGGAAAAGAACGAGGGAAAGCCATGAGTCTTTATCAAATGCTACTTTCCATTGCTCCTGCTGTAGGCCCTCTCATAGGCGGCTATCTTGGAAATATAAATGGTCACGTATCTATTTTTCTATTCTTATCTACGATTGGCATAGCTCTATTAATTGTAAATATTGCATGGCTACCAGAAACAAAACCGGTTATTTCTAAAAAAGCTACAACAACTAATAATTATTGGAGTATCTTAAAACACAGAACTGGTTCTGCTATTGCGATCATTGGATTTATGCAGTTCTGCATTTATTTTTGTTTTCTTGTTTTTTTACCAACAATACTAGCCAATTTAGTTCATTTCAACACAAGTAAAATTGGGCTTATGTTTGTACCAATGTCTCTATGTATTATGCTAGGAAGTTATTGCTACAAGTTTTTACAAACATTACTTACAACAAAACAAGCTTTACTTCTCACCAGTTTTCTCAATATCACATGCGTTATTCTATTTTCTTTCACATATCATATAAATATCCCAATCCTTATCATTGCAACATCCCTATACGGTTTTAGCATGGGACTATCAATTCCAACCCATACAACTCTACTAACTGAAGAATTTGTAAGCGAACGAGCAACTGCCATTGGTATCTACAACTTTATCCGTTATATTGGAATGGGTACAGGACCAATCGTAGGCAGTTTTCTACTCTTTAATCAAAATTACTTTTGGATTTTCTTTGTAGAGGCAATTGTTTTTCTGATTGTGGTCTTATATTCTATGAAAAAGCTAACTTCTCATCCTGTAAGAAAAGCTAGAATTCAAAAAGCTAAATAAACATTTATATATATTACAAACAAAAAAGAGAATGTCCGAAAACAGCTATTTTACTGCATTTGGACATTCTCTTTTTTATACTCTCTGATCCGCCACAATATGAATATCAATATGCTTCGTCTGCCTCATAATTTCATTTACAATTGATCCTTTTCGAATTTCTTCCCATCTTGTTCTTGCTGATTGACCAAGTAAAATTTGGGTGACCTGTAATCGTTTTGCCACTTCAATAATGACATCAGCTGGCTTTCTTCCTTTCGCTTCTTCCAATACGAAAGTAGCATGAAATTGATTCGTTAACGCTTGCCACTCCTCAATTGTTTGCCTTTTGCTTGCCGATAATGATTCTATATTTTCTCTTTCAACATTTAATACATACAATTCAGCGTTTAATCGATCTGCCATACGCCAACCACGCCGTATTAATTTCTCTGCTGTTGAACTATATTGCACACAAACGAGAATTTTTTCTTTTACACCTATTGGTTCTGTCACTGACTGACTAATCTTCTCGTCCATATCGTCAGCAACTTCACGAAGTGATAACTCTCGTAAAGCTCCTAAATTATTAACCGTAAAAAAATTTTGTAAGCTTTGCTGAATTTTTTCTTCTTTATATATCTTTCCATCTGTCAATCGTTTCCTCAAAACTTCAGGGGTTACATCAACAAGTTGAATTTCATTTGCTTTTTGTAAAATAAAATCAGGAATACGCTCTCGTACTTTTACATTCGTGATTTGTTCCACAATATCATGAACGCTTTCTAAGTGTTGAATATTAAACGCTGATAATACTGATATCCCAGCGTCCAATAATTCTTCTACATCCATATAACGTTTTTTATGTTTTAATCCAGGTATATTACTATGTGCCAATTCATCCACAACAACTACTTGCGGTGCTCGCTTTATAATCCCCTCTACATCGAGCTCATAAAATACTTTTCCTTTATAGTTTATTTCTTTTAACGGTATTCTTTCTAAATCAGCAATTGCTTCTTCTGTTTCTTTTCTTCCATGCGTTTCAATTAAACCTATTACAATATCAATATTCTCTTTTTTCATTTCTTGCGCATCAAACAACATTTTATAACTTTTCCCTACTCCTGGAGCAGCACCTACATACAGCTTTAATTTCCCACGATTTTGCTGGCGTATATATTCTAAATATTCTTCCGGCGTTCGTCTTTGAAACGTCGGTTTATAGTCATCTGCATACATTACACGCACTCCTTCCCAGTAAACAACGCTACCTCAATCGATTGGATTGAGGTAGCAACAGTACTATTTCATTATTTTTTGTAATTCTAAATTTAATTTCAAAACGTTCACACGATCCTCTCCAAATAATCCTAATGTAGCACCTTCTGTTTGAGACTTAATCATTTGATTTAGTTTTTCTTTCGGAATATTCGTTAATTTTGAAATACGATCAACTTGTACGTAAGCTGCCTTTGGACTAATATCAGGATCTAATCCAGAACCTGAATTCGTCACTAAATCCATCGGTACTTCCGTAACTGAAACAGTCGGATTTTTATCCTTCCAATCCGCTACACTTTCTTCTACACGTTTTACTAAATCAGGATTAGATGGTGCATAGTTATTTGATCCTGACGCTTCTGCTTTATATTCTATACTAGAGACGCGTCCATGAAAATAACGTGGGTCTTTAAAGTTTTGGCCGATTAACTTTGAGCCAATTACTTCATTTTTTTCATTATATATAAGACTTCCATCCGCATTATCCTTCATCACTGCTTGCGCAATTCCAGTTACAAGCAGCGGGTATAAAAGCCCACAAAGAACAAGAAATGTAAAGGTAACACGAATGACTGGTGAAAGTATATTTTGTTTTTTAGCCATTTTCTTTTCCCCTCTTCCTTATATGAACAATCCTACAATTAGATCAATTACCTTAATCCCAATGAAAGGAACAATGACTCCTCCAAGTCCGTAAATTAATAGGTTTCGACCAAGCAATGCATTGGAACTCATCGGTTTATATGCAATCCCCTTCATTGCTAATGGAATGAGTAATGGAATGATAATCGCATTAAATATTAATGCTGATAAAATAGCTGAAAGTGGCGAAGTTAATTTCATTATGTTCAGTGCTTCCATTTGCGGAATTGCTAATGTAAACATCGCTGGAATAATCGCAAAGTATTTTGCTATATCATTCGCGATACTGAACGTTGTTAACGCACCACGCGTCATTAACAGCTGTTTACCAATACCTACAACCTCAATAATTTTTGTTGGATTGGAATCTAGATCAATCATATTAGCCGCTTCTTTCGCAGCTGTTGTTCCACTATTCATCGCTAACCCAACATCCGCTTGTGCTAATGCTGGTGCGTCATTCGTACCATCACCAGTCATTGCCACAAGTTTTCCTTTATCTTGTTCTGCTTTAATAACTGCAATTTTATCTTCTGGCTTACATTCTGCAACAAATTCATCTACACCTGCTTCTTTCGCAATTGTTGCTGCTGTTAATGGGTTATCCCCTGTACACATGACCGTTTTGATTCCCATTTGGCGAAGTTGTTCAAAACGTTCACGCATACCAGGTTTTACAGTATCCTTTAAATAGATTAAGCCATAAATACGATCATCCACTGCAACTACAAGTGGTGTCCCACCTTCTTTTGAAATTAAATCTGCCTTTTGATTCACATCTTTTGGAATCGTACCACCTTGCGCTTGTACCCACTCAATAACAGCACCAACTGCACCTTTTCTTACCTTTGTACCATCAAGTAAGTCTACACCACTCATCCTTGTTTCTGCTTTAAACGGAACAAACTCTCCTTGCTCAGCAAGCTCACTGTTATATGATAAAGCTTTTGATTTTACATATTCAATTACAGAACGACCTTCTGGTGTTTCATCTAAAACTGATCCTAATGCAGCCCATTTTGCTAATTGTTCAATTGTTTCGTTTCCTACAGGAAGTAATGTATGTGCCATCCGGTTTCCAAAAGTAATAGTACCCGTTTTATCTAAAATAATTGTATTAATATCACCCGCAGCCTCTACAGCTTTACCTGACATTGCTAATACATTAAATTTCGTAACACGGTCCATTCCTGCAATCCCAATCGCGGATAATAATCCTCCAATTGTTGTTGGAATTAAACAAACAAGAAGTGCAACAAGTACGGCTGTATCAATCTTAAACCCTAAATAATTTGTAAAAATCGGTAGTGTTACAACTACAATTAAGAAAATAAGAGTTAAACTTGTCAGTACTGTATTCAGAGCAATCTCATTTGGTGTTTTTTGACGGGCAGCCCCTTCTACTAAAGAGATCATTTTATCTATAAATGACTCACCTGGATTGCTTGTAATCGAAATTGTAATCTCATCACTAACAACCATTGTACCGCCTGTTACCGAACAAAAATCACCACCTGCTTCTTTAATAACAGGAGCAGATTCACCTGTAATTGCTGATTCATCCACCGATGCCAAACCTTTAATGACTTCACCATCACTTGGAATCATTTCCCCTTGCTTTACAATTACAATGTCACCTTTTCTCAGCTCAGTCGCTGAAACTTGAACGATTTTCCCATTCTCTTTTATGACATTTGCAAATACATCTTTCTTCGATTGTTTCAAAGAATCTGCTTGCGCTTTCCCACGCCCTTCAGCTAATGCTTCTGCAAAATTCGCAAATAACACTGTAAATAATAGAATGAGAGAAACTGTTATATTAAACCAACCTGGTATACTACTAGATATATTAGGAAGAAACGATAAAATAAAAGTGATAATAAATCCAATTTCTACTACGAACATAATTGGATTTTTCACCATTACTTTTGGATTCAGTTTTGCAACTGATTGTTTCATCGCATGTGTAACAATATCACGATCCATTGTTTTCGCTTGTCTAACTTCACTTTCTACAGCATGTATTGACGATGGAATCGATTGATTTGCTTGTTTTTCTTTTACCACTACTGGTTTCATCATTTACCCTCCATTACTTCAATGTAAGAAATTCTGCAATTGGTCCTAGCACTAACATTGGGAAGAACGTTAATGCACCAACAATTACAATTGTTCCAATGAAAATGCCCCCAAATAAACTATTATCTGTGCGGAACGTTCCTACTGTTTCTGGCACTACCGTCTTCTCTTTCAATGAAGCTGCAACAGCTAACATCGTAATTAAACTGAAATAACGTCCTAAAAACATTACTAAACCAGTTGTAATATTCCAAAATGGTGTATTATCTCCTAGTCCCTCAAATCCAGATCCATTGTTGGCAGCAGAAGATGTATACTCATATACAACTTGCGTTAAACCATGAAAACCTGAATGAGAAATCGCATCCGTCCCTAAATGAGTTGAAAGGGCCAATGCTGAAAATCCTAAAATAAGCAATGGATGAAATAATATTGTTACCGCAATTAATTTCATTTCTTTTCCTTCAATTTTCTTACCTAAAAATTCTGGTGTCCGTCCAACCATTAATCCAGATATAAAGACTGCAATAATTGCGTACATAATGATATTGACAAAACCTGCTCCAACACCACCAAACACTGTATTTAACATCATGTTTACAAGTGGTACCAATCCACCAATTGGTGTTAACGTATCATGCATTGTATCAACTGCACCTGTTTCGGCTGCTGTTGTTACTGTCGCATACAGTGAAGAAAAGACTGTTCCAAATCGTACTTCTTTTCCTTCTGTACTGCCTTGCACATGTTCCATACCCATTTGATTTAATACTGGATTCCCATGTAATTCAGATGAAACAATCGTTACAAACCCAATTAAAAATACCATAAATAGGGAAACGAAAAGGATACGCCCTTGTTTCTTATTGCCAACCATTCGTCCATACGTAAACGGTAAAGCTGTTGGCAGTAACATCATGAGCATCATTTGTAAGATGTTACTGATTTGTCCTGGATTCTCAAATGGATGTGTGGAGTTTGCTCCGAAGAATCCGCCACCATTGTTACCAAGTTCCTTAATTGAAACAAATGAAGCTACAGGACCACGCAAAATACTTTGTTTCACACCTTCAATTGTTTGTGCTGTAACTGCTCCATCTAAAGTTTGCGGTACACCAAGCGCAACAAAAATCAGTGCTGCAACAAATGCAATGGGAAGAAAGACCCTTGTTAAAGCTCGAGTAAAATCAACGAAAAAGTTCCCCAGTTCCTTGCCTGCTAATCCTCTTATAAAAGCCATAACAAGTGCTAATGTCGTTGCCGGTGCAGCAAACATTAAAAATGTGATCCCAATTAATTGTGATAAATAAGATAATCCGTTTTCGCCGCTATAATGCTGTAAGTTTGTATCCGCCATAAAGCTGATTGCTGTATTAAAAGCAAGCGTTGGCTCCATCCCTTCAATATGAGCCGGATTTAATGGAAGCACGCCTTGTAAGCGAAAGATGAAGTATACAACAACGATCATGAAACCATTGAGTGCAACTAGCGATAAAGCGTATTGTTTCCAACTCTGGTTATACGCTTTAACACCTGCAATTTTGAAAATAATCTTTTCAAAAGGCCCAAATACTTTTTCTAATCTGCTATTTCCTTGAAAGGCTTTCTCTAAATAAGTACCCGTTGGCTTTGCGACAAGAATGAATAACAACATTGTGATTACAACTGCGACCCAAATCATAATAAATGCTTCCCCCTAGTTAAAACTTTTCTGGATTTAATAACGCATAAACTAAATACACCGTAATTGCTGCAACAATAACCGATAAGGCAATCATCATGATTGCTTCCCTTCTTTCACAACTTTATCTGACCAGCTCGCTAGCCCTATCATAGATGCTACCAATACAACACAGATTCCGATCATCACAACATCAAGCATTATAATCCCTCACTTTAAAATGTTAAATTTTACCATATACCCATCAAAAAAAGAACACTGAGGCTCTACTCAGTGTTCAAAAATGAACAACACAAAAGTAAACCTCCTCTCCAAACGCTTACGAGGTTAGCTGTCGGATTCGGGCCTAAAGAGTAGCCCTACTTTCGTAATGAAAGATTCACCCCAAGTGACAATGCACAAAATTGGTTCCCCCGCTCCATTTCTGGACTCAGCGATATCAGGTTGTTTTTGGAAATATTTATGAACAATTTATGAATGTAAATATACTCCTCTATATTTAACTTGTAAAGAGTAAAATTACCTAAAATAAGAAAATATTTCATCATTTAAACGCTTACATTGATTAAGATTAATATTTTATCATCTGTTTCCTTGTCTTTTCTTTCTTTTTCATCAAAATCGATTTTTAATATGAAATAAAAAAAGAGAATGAATTTGAGTACCGTTTTAATAGTACCTTGAATTCATTCCCTTTTTGCATTATAAAAATGAACGCAAGTTTCTCCCACGAATGTAGACTCGTGTTAGTTCCACATGCAACATTTCATACGCAATAATATCCGTTTCTAAATACAAACTCTCTTCTGATGGCAATATCATATATGGTTTTGGAAACATAGAATCCATTGCTAATTCTTGAACTCGCTCTACTGATACTGCCCAACGATGCGCTATATCCTCGCGTAATAACACCTTCATCATCACTTCCCCCGCCCTATTCAAAAAATAAAAAAGAAATGTTATCACAATTTGTAAACACTACAAATGTAGCTCCAATTGTTTGATAGAGCCTTACTGGATATCTTTTATTTCTTGTGACAACTGTAATAGGTGCTTGAAAAGAAAATCGAATACGCTCGGTAAAAAAGCTAACTGTTGGAAGCTCATCTCCTAGCAGGATTACTTTTTTAATCCTCTTGCAAATATTAGTTAAATTCTGCTCACCATTGCAACAATAAGTTGATTCAAATCCACATGCTCGCACTTCAGCCGCTACATGTTCAGTTGCGGTAAAAATAATCATATCTTGTTGAAAAGGCACTAATTCTCGTAAACTGTTTACTTTTTCCTCTTCCCCTACACAAATGAGCGTTACCTCTTTTTCCCCATCCATGTACATCATCCTCCTTAGCATAAAAGAATTCAAATATAGATTGATATTCTCCTATACTAGTCAGACCGATGAAGTGATGTATCCATCCATGCACCATCCTCTCTCAAGACGCTTACGAAGTTAGCTGTCGGATTCGGACTTTGAGAGTAGCCCTACTTTCATCATGAAAGATTCACCCCTAGTGACCATGCACAATTTGGTTCCTCCGCTCCAAATGAATCGGACTCAGCGTTACAAAAAACAGATTCTGGCTGATATAATACTCCTAAACATGGAAAAAGTAAACAATAAAAAAAGCCATTTATAAAACTGGCTTCCCCATCAAAACTTGAATATTTATGCACGAGTTTCTTGACGTTTGCCCCGCATTAACAGGCAGTAAGATCCCCAAAAATGCAGCGAAAGCAAAAGCTACTAGATGGGAAATCAACTGCCTGTAAAAGCCCGATTGGTGAAGGCTAATAATCAGTGGGGGATGAAGCTCCCCACTGATTAAAGTTTCACTTTATATGCAAAATGGTTCGTTGGCCCATGACCACTTCCAATATTCAATTGCTGTTCAATTGCTATGCTAATAAACTTTTTCGCTTCTCGAACCGCTTCTTCGATTGGATACCCATTTGCAAGTCCTGCCGTTACAGCAGATGCAAATGTACAACCGCTACCATGCGTTTGTTTTGAATCAATTCTTTCACTTCTATACTCAATAAATTGTTCACCATCAAATAAGAAATCAATAACTTCATTTCCTTGATAATCCGCATGTCCACCTTTCATAAGAACGTACTTGGCTCCTAATCTATGCAACTCTTTTGCAGCTTCTTTACTATCTTGGATGTTATGAATCTCCATCCCTGTTAATACTTCTGCTTCCGGTACATTCGGAGTCACAACAGTTGCAATTGGTAATAAATGTTCTTTCAATGCTTGCACTGCTTCTTTCTGTAATAACGATGCACCACCTTTTGCAATCATAACAGGATCTAGTACAATATTATTCCAGCCAAACTTTTTAATATTTTCTGCAACGACCTTAATAATTTCACTACTAAATAGCATGCCGAGCTTAACAGCATCTGGTGTTAAATCAGCACTAATTGAATTTAATTGCTCCTGAATCCCTTCAAGGGTAACAGGATATACTCCTTGCACACCAAGTGTGTTTTGAGCTGTAATAGCTGTAATAGCTGTCATTCCATATACACCAAGCTCTTGAAATGTTTTTAAATCTGCTTGAATACCTGCACCACCGCCGCTATCTGATCCAGCAATTGTTAAAGCTTTATTCACTTTCATCTCACTCATCCTTTTCTATCCAAAATAGCGATGATAAATCGTTTTTGCTTCCACTATATCTTTTGTTCCATGCACAAGTACGCGTCCATCTTGAAAGGCAACTAGTCGCTTTCCTTCAACTGAAAATGATAATAAATAGGGATTTACCATTAAATCTGCTACGCGATCGCGCAGCAGCTCTTTATATCGTTTAAAATCTAATTGTTCTTTATAAGGAGGTCTGATTTGAACTGTATTTCTTCCACATAAAACTGCAGTTTTCGATGTATTCTCTTTACTTAAATATGGGTAGAGTGCTTCCCCACCACATGATGGACAATTCGGCTTTCGAAGCTTTTGCACATTCATACATGAATATTCGTTTTTCCATACATCAAACGACACAAGTCCATCACGAAGTGCTTCATAATCCTCTACTAAAATTTTAATCGTTTCCGTTACTTGATGAGAAACAACGAGAGATACAGCAGATGAAATAATACCTGCTGTATCACATGTTGCTCCGCCAAGCGGAATAGATTGTAATAAACAAGATAAACATGGCGTTTTTCCTGGTAAAATCGTATAAGAAAGGCCGTAACTTCCTACACACGCCCCATAAACCCACGGAATTGAATGTTTTTGTGATATATCATTAACGATAAAACGTGTTTCAAAGTTATCAGTCGCATCAATCATTACATCGACATTTGTAACAAGCTGTTCTAATTCCTCTGCTGTCACATCTTGAACATATGCTTCTACAATTACATTGCTATTAATCGCTTGCAAACGTCTTTGTGCTGCTACAGCCTTCGGAAGATTACTTTCTACATCCTCCTCACAATATAGCTGCTGACGTTGTAAATTGCTCCAATCAATATAATCGCGATCCACAATCGTCACATGGCCGACGCCAGCTCTTACAAGCATCTCTGCATTCGCGCTACCAAGTGCCCCAGCACCAATGATTAACACATGCTTTCCGCCTATTTTTCGCTGCCCTTTTTCACCAATTGGAGAAAATAACTCTTGGCGAGAATATCGATTATTCAACTACGCTCATTCCTTCTAACGGGCTACTTGCTGTCGCGCAACGCTTACGTGCAATACGTCCTGCTTCAAATCCTAAACGTCCTGCATGAATACCTAATTTCATTGCTTCTGCCATTTTAATAGGATCCTTCGCTCCAGATACAGCTGTATTTAATAGCACACCATCCGCTCCTAATTCCATCGCAAATGCTGCATCAGCTGGACTACCAACACCTGCATCCACAATTACCGGTACTTTTGCTTGTTCAATAATAAAGCTTAAGTTTAATGGATTTACAATTCCAAGTCCTGAGCCAATTGGTGATGCACCAGGCATAATCGCATGAACACCAAGTTCCTGTAATTTACGTGCTAATACAACATCATCAGATGTATAAGGAAGAACAATAAATCCTTCTTCTAACAACATTTCAGAGGCTTTTAAAGTCTCCACTGGATCAGGTAATAACGTTCTGTCATCACCAATAACCTCTACTTTTACCATGTCACAAAGCCCTGAAGCTTTTGCTAATTTCGCAATACGAACTGCTTCTTCAGCATTTTTTGCCCCTGCTGTATTTGGGAGTAATGTATATTTTTTCACATCAATTTTTTCTAATAAATTGGGTTGGTCTACATCAAATATATCCATACGACGTACTGCAAATGTTAAAATTTCTGCCTCTGATACTTCAATTGCTTTTCTTTGTACATCAAAATCAGAAAATTTCCCTGTTCCTAATAAAAGTCTAGAATGAAATGTAAATGGTCCAATGTTCAACATAATCAACCGCCTCCTACGAAAGTTACAATCTCAATTTGGTCTCCATCAAAAACAGATATATCTCGATGGTCTTCTTTTTGCAAAATATCTTGGTTACGTTCCACCACAACAATTTTTGTATCCAATCCTAAATGTGTAAGCAATTCTGCTACTGTCTTAACACTCCCAGGTACCTCTACTTGCTTACCATTAATTTTCAAATTCAAACTTCCATCCCCTTTCTATATAAACCTTTCTTGTTAGGTGGGAGAGAGCATCCGACCATGCATAGAAGCGGTCAGATCCTTTTCCTGCCCCATGCCAAGTAAAAACAAAGAAAAAAAACGAGTGTAGTTCAGCTTTTATTCTTTGTCACATTGACTTACATGTTAAAAAATCAAAATACATTTATATAAAGTGAAACTTTAATCAACATGTGTTCTCTTTATCCCCATCAATCAGGCGTTTACTGCTAGTTCATGCAGGATAAATTGATTTAGAAACCAATGAATCTAGCAAATAATTCCCTTGCTTTCCTTCTATTAAATCTGCCATATATTGACCAGAAACGGGACTTAATAAAATACCGTTTCTGTAATGACCGGTACAAGCATATAATCCTTTTATTTCCTCGTGTGCCCCCATATAAGGAACCTCGTGATTAGATTGCGGGCGTAATCCCGCCCACGTACTTTCCCATTCAGCTTCTTTCAAAGCCGGCAAGATTGTATAAGCACGTTCTAATATCGAAGTAATACTTTCTGGTTGTACAGACTTAGTAAACGTGTGAGGCTTCATCGTTGCTCCAATTACATAGCGTCCACCACGTTTTGGCGCGATATAAAACCGCTCTTGGAAAATAGGAGATTGCAGCAATGGTTTACAGCTCTTTACGGCAACAACTTCTCCTTTTACAGGATATGTACCCCAATCACTATGAAAATGATGAAGTAGTTTTGTACTCCACGAACCACCAGCAATTACTACCTTTTCACATGTAATCATACCTTCATTCGTAACAATTCCTACTACTCGGTTGTCTTCTATTTTGATATCAAATACTTCTGTTTGTTCATATATATCAGCACCAGAAATGGCCGCAGAGTGTGCAAATGCCTTTGTAAGTTCCGGTGCAATAACATGACCATCTTTTGGATAATATACAGCCCCAATGATCGATGAAGAGAGGAATGGCTCTTTTTCATAAAGCTCATCTCCTGTCAGAAAATATGATTCTTCACCTGTTTTCTGTTGCCAGTCCATAATATCTAGTATTCTTGTCTTCTCATCTTCATTTTGGGCTATACGATATATACCTTTTTCTTCATATCCAATATCAATACCCGTTTTTTCACGTAAAACTGCTGCAAGTTGTGGAAATATTGCACGGCTTTTTCTAGCAAGCTCAAATAGTGGATCGTACGCATCCCACTCCGCCTGTACACCAAGTAAACCTGCCGCTGCTTTAGAAGCTTCAGACGCAATCCTTTGTTTCTCAACAATTGCAACTTGGTATCCTCTTTCAGCTAGAAAATGTGCAACTGAACTCCCAATCACACCGCCGCCAATAATGGCTACATCATACTTCTTACTCATGATTTTTCGCCCACTTTCTTATTGTCTCCTTGTACAACCTTGCCTGCTTATACGGATTACTATCACTTACAATCCCAGACATAACAGCAATACCACTCACGCCAGCTCTAAGAACCTCTCCTATATTTTTAGGTGTTATCCCTCCAATAGCTGTAATCGGTATCGTTAATCGCCTTGCTATATCTGAAATCTCTTCCAACCCTCTTGCCGGAACATTTTTCTTACAACTCGTTGGAAATACATGACCATAAACAAGTGAATCTGCTCCATTTTTGAACGCTACTATCGCTTCTTCTAAAGAATGCACAGAATAACCAACATGCAAATAAGAAAACTTTTCCTTTACAGACCTGACATCAGCACTTCGATATCCCAATTGTACGCGAGGAATATTTAATAGAATTGCAATATCGATTCGATCATTAATCACAAGCTTAGATGCCGGAAAGCCTCCTTTGAGGAGACCTTCCACACCTTCATATAACTCTTTCGTACTTTTCTCTCGCTCACGAATATGCAAATAATCAATCTCACTCTCAATTTTCATCGCTACATTCGCTAACTCTTCGAATGCCATCTGGCCATTTGAGATAACGTGGAGCTCATCTTTCATATTCACTCGCCTACTTTAAAATATTTTCGAATAATTCATTGGCAGGAACACTCTCTTTTGTCATGCCTTTTTCTTTCAACCATTTATTTTGTTTTTCCCATGACTCTTTCGTATCTGATAAAAATGGCTCATCTTTCGTTTCCATTTTCTCTAACAAAATTTTCATACTTTCTTTTTCAACTTCTGGAACAAGTGGGAAATTTTCCTTTTCTTGATGATTTAATAAAATATCCAGTGCTTCGTCTGGATTCTTTTTCATAAATTCATATCCTTTTTTCGCACCTCGTAAAAAGGCTTGCAACGCTTCTTTATCTTTTTTCAACGTTTTATCACCTGTTACAAAAACAAGTTCATGATAATTTGGTACACCATAGTCAGCTGGGTTGAAGTACGCTGGTTCATGGCCTTCATGACGCATAACAGGAACTTCATGGTTAATATAAGCACCTGTGACAGCATCTACTTTTTTCGTAATTAATGCTGGTACTAAATCAAATCCAACATCTACTACTTTTACAGTATCAGGATTACCACCAGCTTCTTTTACCATCGTTTTTAAATACGCTTCACTTAAAGGTGTTCCAGAATAACCAACTGTCTTTCCTTCTAAATCTTTTGGTGAATTGATTCCCGCTGATTTTAATGATACGACGTGATTTAATGGTGAACGGACCACAGCTCCGATTGATTTCACTGGAATTTGTTCATTCGCTTTTGCAATGACAACGTCTGGTTGATAATATAAACCAACTGTTACTTTCCCCGCTGCCGCTAATGTTACTGGATCGGTTGGATTAGAAGGGAATTTAATATTCACCTTTACTCCTTCTTCTTTAAAGTATCCTTTTTCAATCGCTGCATAGATAAAGCTATGCACCGCATTTGGATACCAGTCGAGCATAACTGTTACTTCTTTTTCAGCCTTTTTCTTTTCTGATGATGAATTGCTAGAACATCCTGCAATCATTGCAACTAATAATGTAAACACAAAGATGCGTTTGAATAATTTCATGAATGTTTCCTCCAACTAATGAATTTCTTTTCTAATATAGAAACAAATAATACAAATAAAATAGCTAGTAATGATAGAAGTACAATCGGCGCAAACACACCAGCTCCGTCTAACTGTGTCATCATTCGTTTACTAAAGTATCCTAAACCAGCTTGTGCGCCAAGCCACTCACCAATTGCTGCTCCAATGACACTAAGTGGAACAGCAATTTTTAAAGCAGAGAAAAAGTACGGAAGTGCAGATGGCAACTTTAACTTTAGAAAAATATCTTTTTTCGTTGCACCATATGTCACTAAAAGCTCCTCCCATTCCTTTTTCGTGCTGCGCAATCCATCATACGTATTTACCGCAATGGGGAAAAAGGTAATCAAAACTGTCACAACGACTTTGCTCCAAATTGAATAGCCAAACCATAAAACAAATAATGGTGCTAAAGCAGTAATTGGAATCGTTTGTGAAGCAACTAGTAACGGATAAAAAGCTCTTTCTATCCATTTACTCGCATTCATAGACATCGCCAGTCCAACACCAAGTACAATAGAAATAACTACGCCGATTAAGACTACATATAAGGTTGCTGGCAAATGAACTGTAAGTAATATGTCACGCAGTGCCCACATTTTAGCTAGAATTGCAGTAGGAGATGGCAAAATATACATCTCATCTACAATTCTAGCCCCCACTTCCCAAGCTATGAGTAGTATGCTACTTAAAATCAGTGCAGGTAGTAGCTCTGTCACACGTTTCATACGAGCACCTGCCTTTGCAGCATACCGAGTAACTCATCTTTTAGCCCTAGTATCTCAGGCTTATGCAAATCTTTTCTTGAGCGCTCCGTTCCAAGTGGTACAACACGCTCCGTTAAAGTTGTTATAGGCTGCTCTGTCACTATTAAAATCCGATTAGAAAGAAAAAGTGCTTCTTCTACATCGTGTGTAATAAATAAAATGGTTTTTTGCCACTGTTTCCATTGCTCAAACAACCATTCTTGCAACGTTGCTTTCGTTAATGCATCTAATGCGCTAAACGGCTCATCTAACAATAAAATGTCCCCGCCTGTTAATAAAGTTCGAATAAAGGACACTCGCTGCCGCATACCACCTGATAAATCTTTCGGATATTTGTTCTCGTATCCTTGTAAACCAAATTGTTCTAACAGGTCTTTTGCCTTTACATGTGCTTCTTTTTTCTTTATCCCCTGGCACTCTAACGGCAATGCCGCATTTTCAATAATTGTTCTCCACGGCAGGAGCATATCTTTTTGTGGCATATACCCTACAGGATGACTCGAGGTTTCTGTAAGTTGAATCGTTCCAGCCGTCGGTTCTTCTAATCCTGTAATTAAGCGAAATAATGTACTTTTGCCACAGCCACTCGGTCCAATGATGCTAACAAACTCTTTTTCCTGTACCGAGGCATCCAGACCCTTTATAATTGGCTTTTCATCATAATGAAAGGAAACATTATGAAATTGTAGTATGCTCTTGCTCCTCAAAACCCCACATCTCCTTACGATACGCCATATCCCAGAATAAATACTCAAAGCGGCTGGAATATAAGAAAATCTCTTCTAATTTGTCTAACTCTTGTTCAGACTTTCCTTCAGCTAGTTCATTTAATAAATCCATTAGCCAAATGCAAAGGTTTCCATACTCTTCTGAGCTATATCCTTGAATCCACTCCCCAAAGAACTCATGATCCCTTGCTCCTGGAATATCATTTAAACGCTTTCCAATTTCCCAGTAGCTCCACATACATGGAAGCAGAGCCGCAATTAACTCTGCAAGCGTACCATTTTGAGATACTGACATCATATAGTTTGTATACGCTAAATTTTTAGCAGATGGTTTTGCCTCTTCCATCTCTTGTACAGAAATACCAAGGCGTTTTGCATACTGTTTATGGATCGTCATTTCTCCATTTAAAATGCCGTCTATTTGTTCTGCAAATTTTGCCATAACTTGCGGATTAGTCGCTTTCACAACTCCAATTGCATATAATTTTGCATAATCTAGTAAATATAAATAATCTTGTATGATGTAATATTGGAATTTATCTTTTTCTAATGTACCGTCCCCCATCCCAGTTACAAATGGGTGATTATGACTTTTTTCCCAAACAGGCTGTACTGTCTCAAATAATCTCTCACAAAACTTCATTTATATTTCCCCTTCCTTTATATCAATTTATCCAAATAAAAAACCACTCCTCTATAAGAAGTGGTTACATCAAATAAAAATACATTTATTCGTTGCTCCACTTCCCTACGCTAGCATAATCTAGATCAGGTCAGTAAGGGTTAAGGATTATTCCTCTCTCAGCACATAAAGCACCCCTAGTGGTTTCTACTATAAAATTGTCAAATAAAAAAGCCCTGTTTCTTTACGCAAAGAAACAGGGACTTACTGTTAATGTCCGAATTGCTTCCCTACGCTAGCATAATCTAGATCAGGTAGTAAAGGATCAAAGACTCTCGGCCTTACTCTCAGCTGGCAACACCAACTCTCCTAGCACAATATGAAATTATCATAGTCAGTATAACACTGTCATCCATCATCAGCAACTGTTTTAACTTATTCCAATCCTATTTACGAGCCATGAATCCAATACAAAGTAAGAATTCTTTACATCAAAGTTCTACTTATATAAAATATGAAAAATAAATATATCCATTTTGATTTTTCAACATATAAGTCGCGGCTATGAAGAATAAAAGGTGACCTGTACTCATTTTCTCTTTTTGTTTAACTTGGTACGGGGTAGGAAAAGGATCTAACCGCTTCTATGCATGGTCGGATGCTCTCTCCCTCCTAAAAAGAAAGCTTTTCTGTCAGTTTTTCAATTTAGATTTATATATCTATTCAGAAAATATCAATTATCTTTAATCCATATTATAATGATTATTAATCTGTTATTCTTTTAATATATTTCGATTCCATTAAAAAATTGTTATTTTTCTCATTTCATATTACAGTTATATGAATAATGCACAAAATATTATATCTTTATACTATAATAGGGAATGTATTAACACATCTATGGGGGGCTAATATTAGATGAAACAGAAAGCTACAGCTTTAACGGCAACTACTGTCGCAGTCGCATCTCTACTTCCATCCATAACTCAAGTAGATACACGTACTATAGCAGCTCAAGAATTGCCTACACAAAACACTCAATATATAAAAACGAATCTAAAAATATTATATTCGAATAATAAAATAAAAACAAGGAATAATGCTAACTCCGTAAAAAATACAAATATTTCTACATCTACTAAACGGAAAAACAGTTATATTGTAAATGTTGGTGATCAAGTTCAGACTGGGGAATTGTTAGGACATATGGAAAATACAGGCCATTCATTTGGGCAGCACCTCCATTTTGAATTACATAATGGTGAATGGAATTTTGAAAAAACAAACGCAGTAAATCCACTGCAGTATTTAGTTCGGTAATATTATATGCCACGTAATATTGCCTTAATAATTGAGTATTTGGCTTTTCTCGGTTTAATTTGTTGTTTAGTAATTTACAATACTAACATTGTTTTTTTGAGTATCGTTATCTTATTTGTTACTATCGAATCTTTGATGGAAGCATTCAAAATCCGACTAAAGAAACACATTTCTCATATATATACTGCATTTGTTATTATCGGCGGTTTAATAACAAATATTATTTATAGTGGTTTTCACCTGGCTGCTATATTTCCTGTATTTTTTATAGGGGTACTACTCATTATTTCCCAATATATTTACATTCCTAATCACCGTAAGAAACAACAAGAAGCTTAGAATGGACGTATGTCTACTTCTCATTTACGACTAAATAAAAAAAGGTCTCACTTGAAGTGTGAGACCTTTTTTTATTTATACATTATAGAGAGTGAACAAGGGAAAGCACAAAACTTTTCTTTACCCACACGCATATCGTTCATAAATAAAACTTAAATTATATTTCTTCTCTAATCCCACTCGTTGTTCATCATCACACCAGTAAAATAAAATATCATGAATCGTTGCATAACGCTTATTCTTTAGAAATTGTTTGATAAATGACGGTAAACAATCATGTAATTGTATAAATATATAATTCCGCAAAAGTTCTTCCTTATGTTCAATTCCTTTACAAACATACATCAACTCTTCACAATAATATGCATGTTGCGGAACTTGAATCATTTCAAAAAATGGTACATATGATAATAGTTTTCCAATGAAATGCTCATATCGATTCATAAATTCAAACGACATGTGCTCCATCATTTCTTTCATTACATAAAGATAATCATCCACATGCGTGGTTTTTAATGGATTAAGGCGATCAGAAATTTGAGAAATTACAGCCCTTTGACATGCAACAACAGAACGACTTGGTCCATAATATGTTAAAAAATCCGTACACTTACGATATTTTTTTAATAAGTCATATATGTATAAGTCATAAACATATGTATTACAGTATATTGCTAAGTTCATCATCTCTTGATCTAATTGTTCTTTGGACAATAATTTTGCCTGTTTGCAAATATAAAAGAATGTAAGTTCCATTACTTCCTTATGAGATAATAGCTTCTCACATTTTTCAATACACTCTGTATTAAATTTAATTCTTTCCCATATCATTACATCATCATTTTCCAATTTACCAATTCGATATTTTACAATTAAGTAGTTCCAAGCCACAACTTGAGTTAAAATATCCCACGTTTCATATTCCATAGATGTATGTACAAATTCATCTAATCTTTGGTTCACCATAAATGTATACGCTTCCTTATACCAACTGATTTTCTGGCATAAACGAACAATACGAATTAAAGTTGGTATTTCATCCTTATGGAACTGTGGCAAGTCCTGCACCTTATTCATTCCATATAAAATAAACGGAGCCAAGTTTTCTTGTTTATAAAATTCTTTTTCTTTCCAAGCTAAAATTGTCCGTTCTTTTCCTTCGCCTTTTGGATGATTTGGTGCAAGTAAAGAAAATAAATCCGCAAAATTATTTGGTTCTACATAAACATCTGTAACCAAATTCCAATTTGGATTAATTTGTACATCCCTCATATCATTTCCCCTCCATTTCTATTTATATATAAAATCTTTGATAGCTTAGTAGATAAACATAATATTATAAATATTAATATATTCAAAATAAATTATAAAACTTATATTTATTATTATATCATTTTTTAACATAACAAAAATTAGTAATAGGAATTTTTAACCAAAATTTCAAATGAAATTAGCATATATTATTCTTCATATATACTTAGTTAAGCATCTTTACACCTTATATACATCTATGCCTAACATTTTGGATACGTTTTAATAACAATATAATTTTGTTTGCAGTATTAATAAAGTGAAACTTCCATCAGTAGGGATTTTCTTCATCCACCACTGATGGAAAGTCCTCACCAATCGGGCTTTTACAGGCAGTTATCCCTCACCTATCTTTCTTGCTTCTCTCTGAACCTTGAGGTGGGGGGCTTACTGCCCGTTAATGCGGAATAAAACGTATCCAATCTTACCTATTCTCTAGCACCTAAATACACTGTATTTTCTAGCCTGAAAATAATCTGCATCTATTCGTTATTCTGTATGCTCGGAAATCTCACTTAAAGCAAATCCAGCTTGATCATCAGCTTTCTCTGCTATTGCTAAATCACCTAGCGCTAACATCCCAACAAGCTCGCCATTCTCAACTACAGGTAGTCTTCTGATTTGATGCTGTGCCATTAACTCTGTAGCATTTTCAATAGGGTCATCAGGAGATACGGAAACAATTTCTGTTGTCATGACATTTGTAATTTTATTAGACCCAGGATGTTTCTCAGCAATTCCACGAACAACTAAATCACGATCTGTGACAAGACCAACCACTTGATTATTCTCTACAATTGGAATCATCCCAATGGCCTCTTCTTTCATTTTCACAGCAGCTTCATATACATTATCTAGCGGTGTACATTGCACAATATCGGTACTCATAAATTCTCTAACTGTTGTCATGTAGCTCTATTCCCTCCTTTTTATACATACTATAGTTTTTCCAAAATCCCTCTATTTATTTCATAATAAATAGAGGGATTTTGGATTGACGATATCGTATATTAGAAAAGAACGTAACTTCACATTATATTTTTCACAAGAAAAAAAGAGCCAGCTAATTGCTGACTCTTTTTTATGACCCGTACGGGATTCGAACCCGTGTTACCGCCGTGAAAGGGCGGTGTCTTAACCGCTTGACCAACGGGCCATGGCTCCGCAGGTAGGACTCGAACCTACGACCGATCGGTTAACAGCCGATAGCTCTACCACTGAGCTACTGCGGAA
>NZ_JAEHBX010000389.1:0-250 GCF_016483395.1 Bacillus cereus group sp. N21 | reverse complement strand
ATGTCATACTACCTTAGTCGAACATTTCCTCTTTAAGATTGTTTAACTCTAGTGAAACTGTATCCAAAAATTCATTTACCCCTTTTATTAATATCGTACAAGACTTATCTATTAATTCTTCAATCTCTTCTGTCTTCTCTGGGATATCTGACGAGCTATAATTTAAGGAATCTAAACGTACATCATAACTAGATTTCCGCATTATGTTTACATACCGGATAGTAGCCTCATAGATTTCGCTACTAATTTG
>NZ_JAEHBX010000388.1:0-250 GCF_016483395.1 Bacillus cereus group sp. N21 | reverse complement strand
GTAATAATAAACCAACACATGTACTCCCATGTTGCATATATTTATACACCGGAATACTATGTAATTCTCTTTGTAACAATGGTATTTCCATAACGAAGTAGCCTGTATTATGAGTAAAACGCATCCCAAACAACATGCGTGAGCATACCAAATAAAGCAGAATAGCAAAATACAAAGAAATCCTTCCATGTATGAAGTCCCCACCTCTCATCTACTGCATATGTATAGTAGCCAGCAAATGGTTTAGCTA
>NZ_JAEHBX010000387.1:0-251 GCF_016483395.1 Bacillus cereus group sp. N21 | reverse complement strand
ATTAATGAGTATGTAGAGCAAAATGATCGATTGTTAAAAACAGAGAAGAGATTGAAACGCTGGTATCATATTCGAGATAGTCTCATTCATTTAGTAGTAGGTATTGTAGTTATTTCAATGATTATATGGACTGGGAATGAAGCGGCAAGTGAACAGATTGCACCTACAGTTATCGCGGCCTTCGTATTAATGACTTTATCTGTAACGAATGCGCTTATTCCGATTTCAGATGCCATCGATCGAATCCCATC
>NZ_JAEHBX010000386.1:0-251 GCF_016483395.1 Bacillus cereus group sp. N21 | reverse complement strand
AATAATATAGTTGTGGAGAATTTACAGATAGAGGATTTAGAAAGAGCAAGAGGACACAGCTAATTAATCATGAAGATACATTGTGTTAGATGAGTAAATACATAGGCTTCATTTGTAGTAGTATAGTATGTTTTTCCTTTACTGTTATGTACTTTATACTGTGGCGAACCATTGACACTCACTTTTGCATCAATTATAAATCCCAATCCTGTATCTACAGAACCAGCTCCATCTTTATCCTGCTAAGATGG
>NZ_JAEHBX010000385.1:0-251 GCF_016483395.1 Bacillus cereus group sp. N21 | reverse complement strand
CATATAACGGCGATGTTCGTAAAGATAAGGTACTTGTTTTACTTGTAGAGTACGCTGACTTTAAACATAACAACATTGATAAAGAACCTGGTTATATGTATTCGGAAGACTTTAACAAAGAACACTATGAAAAAATGTTATTCGGTGATGAGCCATTCGCATTAGAGGATGGAAGCAAAATCGAAACGTTTAAACAATATTACGAAGAGCAATCCGGTGGTAGTTACACAGTGGACGGAACAGTTACAAAA
>NZ_JAEHBX010000384.1:0-252 GCF_016483395.1 Bacillus cereus group sp. N21 | reverse complement strand
GTGCTCTACAGCACAATGTGTTTTTATTTTACAACTACAAGATGCGGTCCACCTTGTTCTCTTTCTTTAACTAACTCATTTTGTTGTTTTTCTTGTCTTTTCACATGACTAGCAATATTCAATAATACCCCCATCGCAAGTAGATTAGCTAACAAGGAACTTCCGCCGTAACTAACAAAAGGTAACGGTACCCCAGTAAGCGGTATTAATCCAGACATACCACCGACATTGATAAACGTTTGAACTCCAAAC
>NZ_JAEHBX010000383.1:0-252 GCF_016483395.1 Bacillus cereus group sp. N21 | reverse complement strand
CCCGCTACTCGTTGCGTTCAGATCCAACGTCCTAATCCATGCTTACGGGATTTTGCTACAACTTTGCTAAGAATCGGTATTTTAAAATCGTGTGCTGCGTCTATAAGCATAAGATGTAGTTTAGAACCAATTGGCCGCTGCTGTGCAATACGATGATATTGATTGGCAATATATGCACCTGTCACAGCTAACTCTTTCTTGCCCATTCCTAGAACATCAAAGATAACGATATGACCGTGATCCATCCATTTT
>NZ_JAEHBX010000382.1:0-252 GCF_016483395.1 Bacillus cereus group sp. N21 | reverse complement strand
ATTCGATTCATAAACCAATATTGCGTAATGGCTAAATATTCTCGGACATTCGATGGGATGATAATTGGCTTCGGTGTTTTGGCAGGAAGCCCTTCTAATTGCAAACCTTGTTTTGCTGCTATTTTTTTCGCTCTAAACATATGGAAATCGTTTGTTACGATCATACCTTTTTTCATATTGGCTGGAATTAACGGTTTTGAGAATGTAATATTCTCATCTGTACTCGTTGATTTATCCTCCATTATAATACGG
>NZ_JAEHBX010000381.1:0-253 GCF_016483395.1 Bacillus cereus group sp. N21 | reverse complement strand
CAATAACATCGTCGCTAACATAACACCTAAAGCTGCACCGAGGGCAATCAACATATTTCGCAACCAATTTTGTTTCATCGATTTTACCGCATACTTAATTACCCATCGCATCACCTTTACCTCCTACTTTAAAGTGACGATTCATAATCTCTTGAATGTGGATAACTTGTTGCGGGATATTTCGAAATTTCCATCCTTTACTTTCAGCATGCTCATGAATCACCTCACCATCTAATAAGAAAACGACTTTATC
>NZ_JAEHBX010000380.1:0-254 GCF_016483395.1 Bacillus cereus group sp. N21 | reverse complement strand
ACGTAAAATCATCGTTGATACTTACGGTGGATACGCTCGCCACGGTGGCGGTGCATTCTCTGGTAAAGATGCAACGAAAGTTGACCGTTCTGCAGCATATGCAGCTCGTTATGTTGCGAAAAATATCGTAGCAGCTGGACTTGCTGACAAAGCAGAAGTACAACTTGCATACGCAATTGGCGTAGCACAACCAGTATCAATTTCAGTTGATACATTTGGCACTGGTAAAGTATCTGAAGACGTACTAGTAGAAC